>NZ_JARIBH010000078.1 GCF_029264495.1 Peptacetobacter sp. | reverse complement strand
TACTTTTTATTATTTAAAAATTATTATCTACTTGATTCTTCAACTGCAACTGCAACTGCAACTGTAGCACCAACCATTGGGTTATTACCCATACCTATAAGACCCATCATTTCAACGTGAGCTGGAACTGATGAAGATCCTGCAAACTGTGCATCAGAATGCATTCTTCCCATAGTATCTGTCATACCGTAAGAAGCTGGTCCTGCTCCCATGTTGTCTGGGTGAAGAGTTCTACCTGTTCCACCACCTGAAGCAACTGAGAAATATTTTTTACCCTGTTCTAAACATTCTTTTTTGTATGTTCCTGCAACTGGATGCTGGAATCTAGTTGGGTTAGTTGAGTTTCCTGTTATAGATACATCAACACGTTCATGATGCATTATAGCAACACCTTCTCTAACGTCATCTGAACCATAACATTTAACTTTAGCTCTATCTCCATTTGAGAATGGTATTTCTTTTACTATTTTTAATTCACTTGTATAGTAATCAAATTCTGTCTGAACATAAGTGAATCCATTTATTCTTGATATTATATAAGCAGCATCTTTTCCAAGTCCGTTAAGTATAACTCTTAGAGGCTGTTTTCTTACTTTATTAGCTTTTTCTGCTATTTTTATAGCACCTTCTGCTGCTGCAAAACTTTCGTGTCCTGCAAGGAATGCGAAACAATCAGTTTCTTCTCTTAATAACATTCCACCTAAATTACCATGTCCTAAACCAACTTTTCTATTGTCAGCAACAGAACCTGGTATACAGAATGCCTGAAGTCCTTCACCTATAGCTTCTGCTGCATCAGCTGCTTTTGAACATCCTTTTTTAAGAGCTATTGCAGCACCTAAAGTATATGCCCAACCAGCATTTTCGAATGCTATAGCCTGAGTTTCTTTTACTATTTCATATGGATCAAATCCTTTGCTTTTGCAAAGTTCTCTACAATCTTCTAATGTACCTAGTTCATATTTTTCTAGAACTGGAGTTATCTGGTTTATTCTTCTTTCGTAACTTTCAAATAATGCCATTTATTTTCACCTTCCTTTAGATATTATTCATGTCTTGGATCTACGTATTTAACGGCGTCGTTGAATCTTCCGTAAGTAGCTTTTGCTTTTTCTATAGCTTCATTAGCGTCTGTTCCGCCTTTTATCATTTCCATCATTCTACCCATATTAACGAATTCGTATCCTATTATTTCGTTGTTTTCGTCAAGTCCAACTCTTGTAACATAACCTTCAGCCATTTCAAGATATCTTGGTCCTTTAGCTAATGTTCCATACATTGTACCTACCTGACTTCTAAGTCCTTTACCTAAATCTTCAAGACCTGCACCTACTGGAAGTCCACCTTCTGAGAAAGCAGTCTGGCTTCTTCCGTATACTATCTGTAAGAATATTTCTCTCATTGCAGTATTTATTGCATCACATACAAGGTCAGTATTTAATGCTTCTAATATTGTTTTTCCTGGTAATATTTCTGATGCCATAGCTGCTGAATGAGTCATTCCTGAACATCCTATTGTTTCAACTAAAGCTTCCTGTATTATACCATCTTTAACATTTAAAGTTAATTTACATGCACCCTGCTGTGGAGCACACCAACCTATACCATGAGTTAATCCGCTTATATCTTTTACTTCTTTAGCTTTAACCCATTTTCCTTCTTCTGGTATTGGAGCTGGACCATGGTTTGGTCCTTTGTTTATTATACACATATTATTTACTTCTGCTGAATAAATCATAAGACTTCCTCCTTATTTTTAAATTTTTTTATTCAGATAATTGTATATCATTGCCATTAACAAATGAAGTTTGAAATTCTCAATTGAAATTGATTGTCCTTATTATGTAAGGCATCAATACTAATTTAACTTGTTTTTCAAACCTCTATTATGATTAATATTAACACAAAATACCTCTTTTAAAAAGTGTAATTTTCAACGTATTATCAATTTTTTTCATCTTTCTTATAATAAATTTCTGATTTAATTTATTATATCGAAAAAAATATATATTTAAAAATGCATATACCATTTGAAAATAAAGTTTTCCTATCATGTTTAACTTTTCTATAAAAATATAATTTTATAATAATTTTTTCTAAAAAATTTTTTAAAATTTTTTTACTTATTTTAAAAATATTCATTTATATAATCTTATTTAAATTTGCATAAAAATAAAAACAGTTCTAAAAAAATTAAAACTGTTTTCTAATTTTAAATATTTTATATAAATAAGTTTATCTATGCTTTTTTTACAACACTTGATTTTAATTTCATAGCTCCAAAACCATCTATTTTACATTCTATATCGTGTCCATCTGTATTTTCTGGAACTAATCTTATATTTTTTACTTTTGTGCCTATTTTTATAGAAGATGAACTTCCTTTAACTTTTAAATCTTTAACAACTGTTACTGAATCTCCATCATTTAATATATTTCCGTTTACATCTTTTATTACATTTTCATCTACTTCTGTATCAGGATTCCATTCATGTCCACATTCTGGACATACTAATAAACTTCCGTCTTCATAAGTATATTCTGAATTACATTTTGGGCAATTTGGTAAATTTTCCATTTTTTAAAATCCTCCATTTTTATTATAGTCTTTTCCATTATACTATATAGTTCGATAATTTTTAATTAATTTTTATATATTATTACAACTTTATTACAATATTCATTTAATATTTATTTTTTAATTTTTGTAATATATAATAATAAAAAATCACTCTTAATTGGAGGTAATAATTATGAAAATAATATTAAAAGATATAAATAATCCAAAATCGAATATCCCAGATAAAAGAAAAGGAGATGTTAGAATATCATTTCTTGTATCTATAATTCTTCTATTCTTGTTTGGTAAAGATTTTATTAATATTTTAAATTCTTCTAATTCTAATTTATCAGATAGTAAAATTTTTGCAAACGATATAGTACTGTATCTTTTCATGATTCTTTTATTAATTTCTTGTATACTTTCTATTGTAAGATTTATTTTTATGGAATTAGGAAAAGATTGTATTTATATTAATGATTTAGTATTTTCTATTTTAGTTGCTATCTTATTAGTTATAAATCTTATTATTAGTATTTTTTCTAAATCCTTTAATATTATTCTATTTTTGGTAACAATTGTTTTTGTTGTCACTATTAGCATAAATGTAATTAGAGAAAATAAAAAATAATATAAAATAACCCAAGTAAAACTAGGTTGATACGTACAAAACCTGACTTTACTAATTGTTTTACATACAAAAAAAGCCTTGATATCAAGGCTTTTTTATTTATGATAAGGTTCTCCATTACACATCTAAAAGATCACACTTTTTTAATTATAAATTCTCAAACCATGTATTTTTTACTACTACTTTTTCAACTAATTTTACTTCTACTCCAATTCCTAACTCTTTCAGATGAGTTGCTAATTCATTCCCATCTATTAAATCTATAGGAGTAGCTCCATCCCTTATAGCTTCTTTGATAGCTTCTCTTGAAAATATACCTGTTGTTATAATAACACCCTTATCAACTCTACCCATTATAGCACCTCTAAAATCTCTTATTACTGATGATGACACTGTCCCGTCATATCTCTTAGCTTGAAATGCCACTTGAAAAGATAACACTCCTCCTAATCTAAGAATTCCTTTTCCATCTATTCCTCCATCATGAGATTTTCCAGTTACCTCTACATTTACAAATCCTAATTCTCTTAGTAATCGCTGACAAAGCTTTTCAAATTTCTCAGGAGTAATTTTCTTAATGGTATCTAATATTTCATCTTGCCAATTATAATCATCTACATCATTATCTGCTATATCAATATTTGTATTTTCATTCTTATTACTCATATTTTTCCTTGCTTCTATTTTTATACTATTATTATCTACCTTATCAACCTTATTACCTAACTCAGTTATAGACCAAACACCCCTTGAACTATTTTCAATATAGCCCGCATTTTTTAAGTATGTTCTAGCCCATGCTGATCTATATTCTAGTTTAGTTGTGCTGTTTCTATGTATGTCATTTATTTCGTTATCTTTTAAATTTAACATACTTATTAATTCCTCATTTATTTCATCATTTTTAGCTGATCCTCCAAGTTTCTTAATAGCTTGAAAACAAGGATTAATTAAATCATCATACTTATATTTAAACATATTAATCTCCCCCATATATTTTAATTCTTACATCATTATATTACAAATTTCAAACAACTACAATTAAGCATCGAAACAGCAAAAAAGGAACCCCCAGTAAAACTGGGGTTTCTTCATTTGACGCCTATAAGGCTCAACTTCCAGCTACGCTTCAAAGCGTATGTCAGTCCGCCACTCGCTAACTATTTCTGGTTACCCGTAAACGGGTCTACTACGTCAAGCGTTAGCTGTTCACTCATCATATCTTCTCTCAACTGGTTTTCTATGTATTCTTTTATTCTTTTTGTGTTTTTTCCTGTTGTGTCAACATAATATCCTCTACACCAAAATTGTCTGTTTCTATATTTATACTTCATATTTCCCCATCTTTCATATATCATTAGGCTACTTTTTCACTTCAAGAATCTCATAAATCCTGATACTGACATTTTGGGTGGTATTTCTACAAGTATATGTATATGATCTGGACAAGCTTCTGCACTAAGTAAATTCACACCTTTCCATCTGCATAATTCTCTAAGGATTACTCCTATTTCTACTCTTTTTTCTCCATAGAATACTTTTCTTCTATATTTGGGTGCAAAAACTATATGATATTTGCAGTTCAATTTTGTATGTGATAAACTATGTATGTCGTTCATTTTACGATCTCCTTTTGATAATTTTTTTGCAGTTGGCGGACCGCAATTATATCTTATCAAAAGGAGTTTTCTTATTAAAGACTCAAAGCTAAAAGCTTCACTGAATCCCCAGTCTAACTGGTGGTTTTCTATATACAAAAAGAGATAGTCTTTTATCAACTATCTCTTCTAATTTCTTTCTTGATATTCTGTTATTCCATCACTCTTGTTTTGACTCTACTTTCAATTCCTCTATCTTTTCTTCTAATTTGTTCATCTTATCTTCTAAGTCTGCTTCTAATTGAACTATTTTTTTATCTTCTGTATTTGGAATTACTCCCTTATTCCAACTCTCTACAAGAATATCAACTAGATACTCTGCTCTTTCTAGGTACACGTTTAATACATCTTTTCCTTCTTTTGTTTTCATCTTAGTTTTCTCTAGGTCTTTTAATATCTTCTTAGCTTCTTTTTTAAACTTATTTTTACTTCCAGAATTATGGTACGCATCTGATATTGCTAATTCTGTTGTGCTTATTTCCCTTATTTTATTGTAGTCATTTGAATATTTATCGTATTCCAAATTTGTGTACCCCGTTAATATAGTAACCATGATAGTAGTTACTAATATTATCAATACTTTTTTATTCAATATGTTCAATTACTCATCATTTACTTTCATTTTACTTCCCATGAATCCTACTATTGCTAGTATTACTCCTCTAATTATTATCCATTTTAAACACCAAAGGAATATCTCTCCTAATAAGGCTATTACTACTATAGAAAAAATTGTGCATCCAAACCACATACTTACAATAGCTCCACATTCAAAATAAGTAATATACATTATAGTATTTATTGCAAAAAATATTCCTGTCCCTAAATTTATTCCTGCTATAATAATTATTATGTCCATGTAACTCAATCTCCCTCAATATCGTTTTTCTTAAAGTTTATATTTTTTATTCATAACCATATCCACAGTCTGCACATTTACCATATGCTGATAAATATTCTCCACATTTAGAACAAGAAACATTTACATTATTTTCTTCTGGAGTTGTATAAGCTAAACAATATTGGCATATTCCAGTCCATGCAGCAGGTGTAGATTGAACTGCTCTACCACATTGTTCACAATGGAAAGTTTTCACGGTATTAGCTTCATCATCTTCTTTCATAATTTCTGTACAACTACCTTTATGAGTAGTTAAATATTCACCATGATTATTTGTCCATGAAACTAAATCTTTATTTACTACACCAGGTTTACCACATGCAGTACAAGTACCTGGTGGATAAGTTACACATTCAGAATCTTTAGGACAATCTCCACCACATATAGGACAACTATAATCGTCTTTCTTATTAGAATTACTATTAGAAACTTCTTTTTTCTCTTCTGTTATTTTTAAATCATCAATAGATTTATTTTCACCAGTTATTGAATTTATTATATTTAACATTTTTCTTATAAGATCTTTGAACTCTAATTCTTCTGCCTCTAACTGTAACGTGTCAAAATATATTTTGAAATTAGGTTCATTTTTTACTTTTTCTCCTTCTACTTTAAATTTCTATAATGCCTCTTTTCTTGTTAATTTACCAGTAGCAAAATCTTCTACTACTTTTTTTAATTTCTTTACAGCTTCTTTTTCTTTGTTTGTTAATTTAACTGGATCTCTTGCTTCATATTGTTGCTCTGTTTTCTTAGCATTTTCTTTACTTGATTCTTTATTATAACTAGAACATCCAGTAACAACTATGCTTGAAAATATGCATACCCCTATAATTATATTTTTTAGATTTTTCATATATTCACTCCCCTTATATAATTACTCAGCTTTTACTTTATTTTTATTTATTAAATGCTTTATCCAACCTTCTATAGATCCTAATTCTCTACACATCTATCTTATAGTTTTAGAAGTAATATTTTTATCTATATACTTTTCAACGTATTCATTAGAATATAACTTCATAGGAAAGGTTACCTGTTGACCCCTATAATTTTGGTATATAAGTCTAACAATATCTTCCCCTAATATCTCTATCATTTCAGAGTATATTCCTTTGTAATATTTACTATTTTTTATCATATTCCTTCTCCATTACGATTTCATATTAATAATAACCAGTATTAGAAAAAGTTTCATTCTGATTTTCTATTGTAAAATATTATGTAAATTATTTATATCTATATATCTATTTACTTCTATATTTATTAATTTATATTAATATTCATTTATATCTTTAAAAGATATTCCATCAATACTAATATTGACTAATAAAAAAGGTCTTACTTTATCAATGTCAACTTAAGTTTCCAAATTATATATAAATATAATTTGGAATAATTTTAATATTCACTACTAAGCATCATAGTACTATAATCTCCACTATCAATTACATATATCTTCATTGATTTTTCAATTCCAATATTCCTTACTATAAATTTGCACGTGAATTCGGGAATTTATTGCTTATGTATTATTTCTAATATTTCTTCATGAGCTCCTAATTCAAATATCTGTAAGTAATCTTTTTCTATAGTTAATTCATCAATTAAATCATATAGCAGTAAGTTTATTTCTATAGGTACTACATCTATCTCTGCATATTTGTATTGTATTCCTCCAATTAAAAAAGCTTCTTGTGGATATAGATCTAATGTTTCTTCTAAATTTACACTGTCCACAATCTCATATACCATTTCATCTTTAGTTGTCCCATTTATCCACATAGTACTCTTGGTCTAATCTATCTTCTAGTAGCTCTCTAGTATACTCTTTTAAGTATCTTTTATCTTGATAGATTAAGTATTCTTCTATCTCTATGTCCTTATTTGATTTCAGTTCCTTAATACATTCTTTAGCTTTATGTATGCTTATTGGTTTTACCTCTGAATTGTACCAAATAAAGAATGTTACTACATCTTCATTTACTTCATCAGTTTGTTGTAGTATCTCTAGCAACTTATTTGGATTCCTCATTAGATATGCTTGTAGTTCTTCGTCTTTTAAGTTATCTACTATATCTTCAATATTTTTCTTAGTAGCTTCATCTATTCTGTTGTATTTTTCTACTAACATTTGTAACTCTGTGTAAAATAGTTTATTTGGTATTTCTGAGCTTTGATTTATCATCTTAGTTTTCCTAACATTCTATTAGATTTTTTAGTTCTTTCTTACAAATAACTACTATAGAGAAGTCATTTGGACACAAAAATAGAGCTGAAATGTATTCAGCTCCTTCTATTTCGTCTATGTATTCAGATATTATTCCTTTTAGTTGATGTTGTTTTAGTTCTTTTATTCCAGCTCTATCTACTACTGCTACATATCCACCTAAATCTTCTGCTGTTCTTTCTATACTATAGTTTTCATCTAGTATTTCTATGGTGGTTTCTATTGTAGATAGTACTTCTATTGGTAAGTCTAAGTCTTGCTTTTTCCAAATTTCTTCTATCATTATGATTTCCTCCTTATTTAAAATAATAATAAATTATCTTATCTAGTTCTATCATAGCTATAATATATATTTGAAATTTAGTTCTATACAATTTAACCAATAAAAAAGATACTACTTAAATTTGTAGTATCTAAAAATTATATCTATTTATCAAGAGTGACTATTTTATTTTATTTTAATTTAATCAGTATTTACTAAAGAAAGAATCCAGCTTGTCCAACTTATTACAGTTGATGATCTTCTCATTAAAGTTGCATCTGATTTTACATTGTGTATATATGATCCTTTCATTAAATTTGTTATTTCCTTTTTATTTGGACTTTCTCCTTTTTCTAGATATAATTTGAATGATTTGTTAAAAACCTCATGCTCTAGTATTAATCTTGCCAAACTTAACTGTCTAGCCCTATGTCTTTGTCTAATAATTTTCTTACCTTTACTTGACAAGGAATATATTAGTTGACTACTATTTTTATTTATTAATCCTAAATACATTCCTGCATTTGTATAGTAGTCTGCTTGTCTTGGATCAAAATCATATTTTGAAACTATATCTTCCTTTTTCATATCCTCTTTTAATAATAATTCACATAAATTTATTATTCTCTTAAAATTATCAGCTTGAGGAAATGGTATTTTAGGTTCTTTTATTATATCTACATCCTCAAGTATAGATAAAATATCTCCTAATGATATATCTTCTTGATGTATGATATAATTTTTTTGCTTTACAAGAATTAGTGAATTATAGTTTTCAGGTTCTATAAAATCATATTCATAGAAAGAAAATATATCATTTGAATATGTCATAAAAATTGGTTTAACCTTCTTAGATACTTTATTTCTCCATAGTCTATATGGATAATACAATTGCCTTATTAAAAAATCATCAGAAATAGAGTTTTTAGCCTCTATTAAAGCTAACTTTTCAATACCTTCATATCCACCATCTATTTCTATTTGTGAATTACTCACTTTTATCAAAAGTTTAGTATCTTGTTTATTGTTATTTATACTAAATTCAAATTCTGAAGAACTCATTCTTCCACTTACAACTGGCAATATTTTTTCATCTTCCATAAAATCAGCTATAATACCTGACACATATGCACAATTTATAGCCATTGACTCACTAGTAATGCTCTCATAATCTATACTTTCTATGTGTTCAGGAAATGTTACTTTAGTAATCTCAGTATTAATTTCTTCAAAAGATTTATACGCTTCAAATTGAGATATTATATAGCTTCCTCTAGTTATTGGTAGTATAGAAAGATTATGTTTTTTTAATATTTCAGGTAACTGACTCTTATGATCAAATTTAGCCATTAATCTAGCCTCTCTAAACTTTCCAATTTCAGATGCATTTATTATAAAATATCCATCATTATCTAATATTTCTAAGACATTATATTTTTCAAATATTTGTTCCCAAGCTATATCATTTTTACTCTTACTAATAGTTTCTCACTAGCACTTCATCTATCTCTCCCCTCTTGTCACCCTTTGAATTTATAGATCTTTTTGCTTTTATTACTTCTATTTTATACTCTTTGTATAGCTCTATTATAAATGGTGTAGCTGAATTTGAAAGTAAAAACTTAACTCCTTTTGAATCTAATTTATCACACAATTTCTTTAATCGTATCTGTTCATCTCTATTAAAGCCACCTTTTGCATATCCTGTAAAATTAGAACTATCTGATATTGGATCATATGGTGGATCTAAGTAAACAAATGCACCTTTTCTAATACCTTTTAACGCGTCTTCAAAATCTCCACATTTAAAAGTAATATTATTATTATTAAAATACTTACTTACTGCTCTTAGTGTAATTTCGTTCACTATATCAGGATTCTTGTATTTTCCAAATGGTGAATTAAACTCTCCTGAACTATTTACTCTAAATAATCCATTATAGCAAGTCTTATTTAAGAAGTGTATTCTAGATGCTCTTTGAACATTATTCAATTTATCATATACTTCTTTATCTCTATCTAAACTTCTTATTTCATAGAAATATTCAGATTCATTTTTATGATTTTTCAAATCTTGTATTAAAGATTCCACATCGTCTTTAATTACTTCATATAAATTTATCAGCTCTTCATTTATATCATTAACTACTGCCTTTTTAGGCTGGAAATTAAATAATACTGCTCCACCACCAATAAACGGCTCATAATATGTTGAATATTTATCTGGAAAGTATTTTTCTATCTCTGGAATTAGTTGTCTCTTTCCTCCAACCCATTTAAGTACAGGAGACACAAGATTATTTTTTTTTCTACTCAACTTTATTTCCTCCTAATTTTTCTAATATCGTTTTATCTGTTCTAGCTAGTTCAAGCAATTCTAATAAGAATGTTGTCATACTTAAGTTCCGTTCCTTAGCCATTGATTTTACTAATTCTTTCTGCTTTTTACTAACTCTAAATCTAATACATTCATCTTTATTATCCTCTATAAAATTAATCATATTTTGTACCCCTTTTATATTTTAATTCTAATTTAGATTATCAAATAATTTCCGTTATTGTTACTACATTTTGTTACTACAATTCGTTACTACATTATTACATTATATAGTATTTAATTATTTAAGACAACAACATTATATATCTTTTGTTGACAAATAAAAAAGAGGTAAGTCTATAAAAATAGTATTACCTCTTTTTTGAACATATTTATTCATTTATTTTACTGCATAAAATCTCTTTAGGATATGAATCCCTATCAAATCTACAACTTTCACAATGACTTTGTGGACCTTCTGGTCTCTTTGATGATGCTCTTTTAGGAGTTGTTCCAAAATGTTCTGGATATTCATAATATACATGCTCTTTTCCATTATTTTGAGAGCAGCTTGGACATGACTTATACTTTCCATCTTCACTATACTGTGAAATATTAAGTGGTTTACCACAAACTATGCAATTATTTGACATTATTATTAACCCCTTTACTATATATTTAATAATAATTCTACACAATAATATACTTTTTGGCAAATGTTTATTATTAATTGCATAAAAATAAAAACCGCGCTCCGTTACTTATGATAAGGTTCATTGTTATTTATTCTATATGCTCTATAGACTTGTTCTAGTAAAATGAGTCTCATCATCTGGTGAGGGAATGTCATTTTAGAAAAAGATAGCTTATAATCTGCTCTATTTAAGACCTCATCTGAAAGTCCAAGAGAACCACCTATTACAAATGTTATATTGCTATTTCCTCTAACTGCTAAATCGCTCATTTTATCTGCTAATTCTTCTGACGATAAATTTTTTCCATCTATTGCAAGTGCAATAACATAACTAGTGTCTTTTATCTTTGATAAAATCTTTTTCCCCTCTTTATCTTTTACCATAAGCATTTCTTTTTCACTCAATTTTTCTGGAGCCTTTTCATCATCAAGTTCGATTATATCTAATTTACAATACTTAGATAATCTTTTCTTAAATTCATCTATTCCTAATTTTAAATATTTTTCTTTTATTTTTCCAACTCCAATTATATTTATATTCATATATCTTCCTTTCTTTTCTTACTTTTTAATTTTTTATCAAATTCTAAGGATTGACCTTATATACATCAGATATATCATTTCTTAAAAGTACATCCAATTTTATATCTTGACCTACTATAAAATTATTCTGTGTTAGAATTCCTTTAGATGTTTCATATGCTAATTCTGGAAAATTATTTTCTTTGCTCAAATGTGCCAAAAGTATTCTTTCTGTTCCATTTTTTAAAAGTTCCACACAAAACTTCCCTGCTTCATCATTAGAAAGATGACCTACTTCAGACATAACCCTTCTTTTTAATGCATATGAATATGATCCTGCTAAAAGCATATTTTTATCATAGTTTGATTCAAGTATGACTAATTTAGATTTATATAGATTTTTTCTTACATTATCTGTAACAAGACCTATATCTGTAGCTATTGATACTTTTTCACTACCACCTTTTGCACAAAGATTATATCCAACTGGATTTGCTGCATCATGTTCTATAGAAAAAGGTCTTATTATCATATCTCCTATAGAATAATTTTTATCATTTTCAAAAACTACCATATTACTACTTTCTATTTTTCCAAGTTTATCTTTCATAGCTCTCCAAGTTTCTAAATTCGCAAAAATTGGTATATTAAACTTTCTCGAAACTATTCCCGCACCTTTTATATGATCTGAATGTTCATGGGTTATAAATATTCCCTTTAAATTCTCAGGTTTTTCTCCAATATCTTTTATTCCATCAGTTATTCTTTTTCCACTAAGTCCTGCATCTATCAAAATATTTGTATCTTTATATCCTACAAAATGACAGTTACCACAACTTCCGCTTCCAACTGAACAATATTTTATCATCTTTTCACCTCTTATCTTTATCTCGCCTATTTATTATATCAATTTTATAAGTTTTTTGCTTAATTCTTTTCATCATTATTACTATTTTTGATTTTTTTCAAAAATATATGTTGCTCAAATATATTTGTGTTAATTTCCAATTACCAAATTAAAATGATATAATTTAGTTATTATATTAAATGGGAGAAGAAGTAGATGTTAAATATATCAATATGTGAAGATGAAAATATTCAAGCACTTTATTTAGAATCTCTAATAAAAGAACACCTCGATAATTTGAAAATAGAATATAATATAAATTTATTTAATTCTGGAGAAGAGCTTATAAAGAAATATAACAAATACACAGATATATTATTTCTTGATATAAAAATGAGAGGTTTATCTGGAATGGATACTGCAAAAGAAATTAGAAAATTTGATGAAAATATTGAAATAATTTTTACTACAGCATTGCAAGAATATGTTTTTGAAGCTTATGAAGTAAAGGCTTTTAGATATTTATTAAAACCTATAGATAAAAATCTTCTTTTCAATTATTTAGACTTATGTATAAAAGAAATAAATCATAAAAACAAAAAAATTTGTTTAAAATACAAATCTAATTTATTAATTTTAAATTTAGATGATATTTTATATGCTGAGGTTATTCAAAAAAATACTACTATATATACAAAAGATAATTCTTATTCTCTTAAAATGAGTTTGAAAGATTTAGAAACTACTATAAACAGTTCTAGTTTTTTTAAATGTCATAATAGTTATTTAGTTAATATGGATAAAGTAAATTCAATAAATCCTAATTTTGTTACTATTGGGAAATATACTATTCCTATAAGTAGACCGAGATATAAAGAGTTTAAAACTAGACTTACATCATATTTATGTGATTCATTATTTTAAGTTTATTAGGAGATTATTATGTTAAAAGATTTAAATATTTTACAGATAGTAATATTTTTTTCACTTATAATAGATTTATTTATTTGTAGAAAAATATATGATTATTTATTCTCAAAAAAAATAGATTTTCATTATTTAGAAATAATAATTTTTTCTCTTATAATTTCAATATCTTTATACTTTTCTATAAATATAAATATTTCGTTTTTTTTAATAATCGGTTTATTATATTTTATATTCCTCAGCTTAGAATATAAGGTTAATATTTATAAAAGTTTTTTTGTTTCATTAATTTTTTGGTGTTTGCTTATTTTTACATATTTTTTATCTTTTAAAATAACTAATAACATTTATTATTTTATGCATTTTGACGTAGTTACAAACTCATATAACTATAAATATATTTCTATTCTTTTAGAGAAACTAATATTTATAACATATATATATATTTATATTTTTTCTTCTTATAGATTACTCTATAAATCAAAAGAAAATAAAAAGAAATATTTAAATTTATTTTTTACTCCAATTTTAACTAATTTTGTGTATATGTTGATTTTAACTTGTATTGTATTAGAATCTAAAAATAATAAAGCTATCTCTAATTCTAATATATTTATATTAATTCTCTCAATTATAGTTGTTTCAAATATATCGCTTTTATTTATTATATTTTGTGCTTCAAAAAATAAAAAACAATTATTTTATATGGATATACTGAATAAGAAAAATGAATATTCTAGAGAATTATATCATGATATGAAAAATCATATATTATGCATGAAATACGATGCTAATATTGAAAAATCTAATTCTTATATTGAAAAAGTAGAACTTCTTTTAGAGGAATACGGAAATAAATTTAATACTGGAAATATAATATTAGATACTGTTCTTCACGAAAAAAATAATTTATGCTTGAGAAATAATATTACTTTTACTTGTGATATTAATTTTAAAAACTGTTCTTTTATGGAAGATGAAGATATTTGCTCAATTTTTTCTAATTTATTAGACAATGCTATTGAAGCTTGTTTAAAAGTAGAACCTTCTAAACGAAATATAATTTTAAAAGGATTATCAATGGATTCTATTTTTGTAGCAAAACTTTCCAATAGCACAAATAACGATATTAACTTTAAAGATAATGAGTTTATGACAACCAAAACAAATAAATTACTACATGGTATAGGACTAAAAAGTGTAAAAAGTACTTTAAAAAAATATGATGGAGAAATTTTATTTGATTTTGATAAAAATATTTTTTATACTAAAATACTTATTCCAATACCTTAAAAAAAATAGAAGTACTGAATTTTCAGTACTTCTATTTTAATTTTTCTACAATTAATGTATAACCTTTTGTATCGGATATATAAATTATATCACCTGCTTTTATATCTTCTCTTTGTGAGTAAACCTTTTTAACTTCTCCAAATATATCCATTTTACCTTTACATTTTTTATTTATATCAGAAATTGCTTTTCCTTCTTTTCCTATATATTTTTTATTTCTTCTCTTTAAAAAATCTAATAAGATTACTTGTTCAATAACATTTATAAGTATAATTGGTAAACTTATAAAAAAGAATTGCTGAACAGTAGATATTATCAATATCGAACCAACTAAACTACTCATAAATCCATTATATATTCCATGTTGTTGGTATGGAGATCCCCAAATTTCCATTCCCATAAATCTTTCTATTGCAGACATTATGAATCCATAAAATATCATAAAAATACCAAATATTTCTTTTATATAATACATATAATCTCCTTATTTTTAAAGCTATTAGAAATTAATCTAATAGCTTTTTTATATTTATTACACTTTATTCTTGTTTATTTTTTTCTAAATATTTTCTTTCAATTAAATTTCTTACAATAAGTACTACTAATATAAGAGATATTAATAGTATAATTTCCATATAAATACTTTGTCCCATTATTCCAATACCTAATCCAATAACTACAAATGAATTAGCATTTGAACCACCACTTTGGCATTTTCCATAAAAATATGGAAGATTCATTTTCTTTTCCATAATTGTATATATAAGTCCTAATATAAAAATTACAATACCTATATAAATAATAGATTCAGGAAGATTTTTTATATTATTTTCTTTTATACAAAAAGTAGTTATTGATACTACTATTATTGTAATTACTCCAAATATATCAATTTTTTTACTTTTTTTAGATAGCATATCAAACACTCCTCTCTTTATATATACATTTAAGAAATTTTTTTAAATTTCTCTTTTATTTAATTTCATTATACTATCAACGTCAAAATATACAATATAATATGCCTATCTTGTATATTTTTTGGTATAACTTGACAATATATATATTTTTTTATATCCTTGTTTTTCAGTGTGATATAATTAATAGTGAGGTGATTTAATGTTTTTTATTGAAGAAAATGAAAGTAATTTTGGAAATACTTTAATCTCCAATGTATTTATAGATATTTTTATGCCAATGGCAGATGGACTTGCTGTAAAAGTTTATCTACTTGGGTATAGAATGGCGACAGATAGACATTATAATCCTAAATTTGATAACTTGTCTATTGCTCAAAATTTAGATGTTCCTTTATCAGATGTTATAAATGCTTGGAAATTTTGGCAATCAAGTGGAATCATCAAAATTCATCAAGAAGATTTAGATAATGAGTTTAATTTTTCAGTAGAATTTTTAGATTTAGATGCATTCTATCAAAGGAATATTGTAAATAATGCTCAAAAACTATCTTCTAATGCAGATAATATTGTTGAAAGAAATTCAAATCCTAAAATAAGAAAAATGTTTAATGAAATTAATAAAATTATAGGTAGATATTTAGAGCCAACTGAAAAAATTTCTATAATGGAAATGATGGATAAATACAATATGAGCGAAGAAATGATGGTTTGTGCTTATGAACATTCTAAAGATCAAACTGGTGCAGTTAAACCATTAAAATATGTTGAAGCTATTATAAGAAATTGGTATGATTCAAATTTATATACTGTTGAAGAAGTAGAAAGTAGCTTTGCAAAAAGAAGTCAGCGATATACTATGTATAGACATGTATTTAATGAGTTATCTTTCAGAAGAGAACCTACAAAAGCAGAAAAAGAAACTATGGATATTTGGTTTGATGTTTATAAAGCTGATATAGAACTTGTCTTAGAAGCTTGTTCAAAATCAAAAAATATATCGAATCCAAATATATCATATATAAATGGTATTATAAAAAATTGGGCAGATAAAGAAATCCATACTATTTCTGAACTTAGAGTTGTTGAAGAATTAGAAAAGAAAGAAATGGAAAAATCTATTCAAGAGAAAAATATGATAAAATCTAATTTAAATAAAGGTTATCAAAAAAATAAAAAAAGTAATTTTAATAATAATAACAAATTCAAGAACTTTACAGAAACTATAGATAACTATACACCTGAAGAATTAAATGCCAGTATAAAAAGAAGTCAAGAGAAAAAATTTAAATAAATTTTGAAAGAGGATTTACATATGAAAGAAGAAAAAGTCAGAGATATTCTATTAAAATATCAGAGAAAAAGAGATAATGATGAATATGAAATGGAAAAAAGAAAAGAACAAATTTATGAATCTATTCCTGAGATAAAGGCTATTGATGAAGAAATTTCATCTGTAGGTTTAAATTTAACTAAAGCTGTTCTTCAAAATACTAATGCTAAAGAGGAAATAGTATATAAATGTAAGGAAGCTATGGAATCTTTAGCCAAAAGAAAAAAAGACATTTTATTAGAAAATGGTATTCCAGAAGATTATTTAGAAGTCAAATATGAATGCAATAAATGTAAAGATACTGGATTTTTAGAAGGTGGTAAAAAATGTTCTTGCCTTAAACAAGAGATCATAAATGAAGCATATAGAATGTCAAATTTAAATAGAATTTTAGATAAAGAAAACTTTGATAACTTTGATTTAAATATTTTTTCTGATGAGATTAAAAATGGAAGAAAATTATCTCCTCGTCAAAATATGCTTAAAATTTTATCTGTATGTGATTCTTTTATAACTGATTTTTCACAAGATGATAATTATAACCTTCTTTTCCATGGTTCTACAGGTCTTGGAAAAACATATATGTGTAACTGTATTGCAAAAGCTCTTTTAGATCAAGGATATATAGTTATTTATCAAACATCTTTCCGTATTCTTGAAATACTAGAAAATTATAAATTTAGAAAAGATGATGATTCAAGAATAAATGATGAAAACTATAAAAATTTATTTGATTGTGATTTGCTTATAATCGATGATTTAGGTACTGAATTTAATAATTCTTTTACTAGTGGTGAAATTTTTAATATAGTTAATACTAGATTAATTTCAGGTAAAAAGACTATTATTTCAACAAATTTAGAACCTATAAAACTTGCAGAATTATATTCTCAAAGAACTTTTTCTAGAATAATTGGTAATTTTAGAATACTAGAATTCTTTGGAGATGACCTTAGATGGGAATCATAAAAAACCACCTTTTAAAGGTGGTTTTCTTTATATATTTAATTATATTATTTATTCTGAATTTTACTCTTCTAACTACTATAAACTTATACTTTCTCCTGGATTTAATATTACAACTTCTGCATACTCTGCTCTTTTTTTGAATTTATTAGGATCTGCTTTTATTAAATCAAATGTATTGTAATGCATAGGAACTACTTTATCTGGTTTAATAAATTCACAGGCTCTAGCAGCATCTTTAACATCCATTGTAAAGTTACCTCCAATCGGTAAAAATGCTAAATCTATATGTTCATCTTCCAATAGTTTCATATCCATAGTAAGCCCAGTATCACCTGAATGATATATCTTTTTCCCATCTATATCAAATAAAAATCCACATGGATTTCCACCATATATCATATCTTCTCCATCTTCAATACCTGAGCCATGTATAGCTTGAGTCATTTTTACTGTTCCAAAGTCAAATTTAAATTTACCACCTATATGCATTGAGTGAACATTGCATCCTTTTTTAGTTAGATAATGAGCAATTTCATGATTGGCTATTACCATAGCGTTATTTTTCTTAGATAATTCTATACAATCCCCCATATGGTCTGAATGTCCATGAGTTATAAATATATGAGTTAAACCATTTATTTCATCTAATTCTAGTGGACATAGTTCATTGCCTATTATAAATGGATCTATTATAGCTTTTATATTTTTATTTTCTATTAATACTACAGAATGTCCTAAAAATGTTATTTTCATAAGTTTTACCTCCAATTTAGATTATTCTTTGGTTCTATCCTATAATTTTTCCTATTTATATGTCAATATATCTGTCTATTATTCTAAAATTTTATAAAAAAATAGAACCCCTGATTTGAGGTTCTATTTTAGGCGATTATAATTTTGAGTAATATTCTACCACTAGGATTTCGTTTATCTCTATTGGTATTTCGTTTCTTTCAGGCTTTCTAATTAGCGTACCAGAGAATTTTTCCATGTTCTTTTCTATGTATGGAAGTGAATTTAATTCACCACTTTCAAAATTCTCTTTAAACATTGCATTAGACTGAGATTTTTCTCTTAAAGATACTACATCACCTATATTTAGTCCGAAAGATGGTCTATCTACTTTTTTGCCATTTACTAATATATGACCATGTACAACCATCTGACGAGCTTGTCTTATTGAAGATGCAAGTCCTAATCTGTATACTATGTTGTCAAGTCTACATTCAAGTAACTGAATAAGTACAGTACCTGTTGATTCTTTTGATTTTTCCGCTTTGTGTACATAGTTTGCAAACTGTTTTTCAAGTACACCATAATACGCTTTTAATCTCTGTTTTTCAAGTAGCTGTATCCCATATGGAGATAATTTCTTATCTGCTCTTGAAGTTCCTCTTTCAGCTCTATCCATTGCTTTTGGATGTCCGCATACATTTAATCCAAGTCTTCTACATTGTTTGAATCTTGGTCCCATCATTTTTGCCATTGTTTTTTCTCCTTAAAAATTAAATTTGCCGCGATAATTTTTAAGCCTATCTATAATATATCATATATTTCCTCTTTCCGTAAATGATTTTCATTAACATTAAATGTATTTTTTTCTCATTTTTTATCAACTAGTTAAATTACAAAAAATAAAGATACTACCAAGAGTGTTTGGTAGTATCAAGTAAGAAGTAGTGTATTTTTTGTCGGCACAAATACTTAATGGCAATATATAAAGTACTATCTTAATATATTTATCCCCTGCAGACATTTGGGGGTATTTGCTTTCCTGATTATTATAATAACACAACTAATCATAACTGTAAATGATTTTCATTAATATTTAGATTATCAATTTTATCATTTACTCAATTTTCTTATAATCTATCTACTATTAAAAATACTCCTATTAAAAATAAATATTTTTATATCAACAATAAAGAAATATATTTAAATATAAAAAATGGACTGTTTATAATTGTAAACAGTCCACTATATTTTTATAAAAAAATAAATCCTCATGCTATGCAATCAGATTTGGAAAATGGAGCTGGTGATAGGACTCGAACCTACAACCTGCTGATTACAAGTCAGCTGCTCTACCAATTGAGCCACACCAGCGTATAAAATTTAATGGTGGGGTTAACAGGGCTCGAACCTGTGACCCCCTGCTTGTAAGGCAGATGCTCTCCCAGCTGAGCTATAACCCCACTAAAATGGTGACCCGTAGGAGAATCGAACTCCTGTTACCACCGTGAAAGGGTGGTGTCTTAACCGCTTGACCAACGGGCCGAAGATGGTGATCTATCCGCGATTCGAACGCGGGACACCTTGATTAAAAGTCAAGTGCTCTACCGACTGAGCTAATAGACCATCTTATTTTTCTGAGAAAGTTTCCTCTCTCAATCACAAGTAATATTATATCCATAAATATATTATTCGTCAACACTTTTTTTTATTTTTTTTCAATAATTTATAAGAAATACTTATCCACATTTATCCACATATATATTGTGGATATTTTTTCTATTCTATATATTGAAATACCAAGATTTTATATAATATATATAAAAATATCCACAGATTTAAGGATTATAGAACCTTTATTCTGTGGATATAAAATTTAAATTTCTTTTATCTTATCACCAAAACGCTGTATAGAACCCATCCAAACTAATTCAACTGAACCAGTTTCTCCATGTCTATTTTTTGCAATTATTATCTCTGCTATATCTTTTTTTTCTGAATCAGAATGGTAATATTCATCTCTATAAAGGAACATTACTATATCAGCATCCTGTTCTATAGCTCCAGACTCTCTTAAATCAGAAAGAACTGGTCTATGGTCTGCCCTTTGTTCTGGTGCTCTTGATAACTGCGAAAGAGCTACTACTGGACAATCTAGTTCCTTTGCTAATATTTTAAGAGATCTAGAAATTTTTGATATTTCTTGCTGTCTACTTTCATTTTTAGAATCACTCTCCATAAGCTGAAGATAATCTATCATAACTAAGTCTAATCCATTTTCCATTTTTAATTTTCTGCATTTAGATCTAAGTTCATTTATTTTTATACCTGGAGTATCATCTATAAATATTTTTGCATCTGACATAACAGCCATTGCGTTTATTATTCTTGGCCAATCAGCATCATTTAATGTACCTGTTTTCATCTTTTTCAATTCTACATTAGACTGTGCAGCTATCATTCTCTGCGCCAACTGTTCTTTTGACATTTCTAAACTAAATACTGCAACAGATGCATTTCCTTTTATAGCTGCATTTTGTACAAGATTAAGTGCAAATGCAGTTTTACCCATAGCAGGTCTTGCAGCTACTAGTATTAAATCTGTTCTTTGTAATCCATTTATTTTCTTATTTAAATCTTTAAATCCAGTAGTTATTCCTATTACATCGCTTTTTTTAGAATATATCGATTCTATCATACCATATGTATCCATTAACACTTGATTTATAGGTTTAAAATCATCACTAGTTCTCTCTTGTGCTATATCAAATATTTTCTTTTCAGCAAAATCTAAAACATCTTCTGAACTTTCAGCATTTTCATATCCTAAGTTAATTATTTCGTTTGATGTCTTTATAAGTTGTCGAAGTACTGATTTTTCTTTTACTATATTTGCATAATTTTTTACATTTGATGTTGTCGGAACTATTGTTGATAAACTTGTAAGGTATGTTACCCCTCCTATATCATCTAAATATCCCCTTTTTCTAAGCTCATCTGTAAGGGTTATCATATCTATAGGTTCATTTCTGTTGTTTAGAGACATCATACTCTCATAAATAATTCTATGTGCATCTTTATAAAAATCACTTGGAGAAATTGTCTCTGCTACTGTAATTATAGCGTCTTTATCAAGCAGTATTGAACCTAGAATAGACTGCTCTGATTCGACACTGTGAGGTGGTATTCTAGTTATATCTGCCATTTTTCTACCCTACTTATTTATTTTTTTCTTTAACATCTACTCTTATATTAGTAGTTACTTTTGGATGTATTTTTATTTCAACTCTTCTTGATCCTAATACTCTTATAGGTTCATCAAGACTTATTTTTCTTTTATCTATTGTTATTCCTTTTTGTTTTTTAAGCTGTTCAGCTATTTCTTTAGAAGTTATTGAACCAAATAATCTTCCTCCATCGCCAGCTTTTGTATATATTTCTATATTTATTTCTTCCATCTGTTTTCCTAATAAAACTGCTTCATCATATTCTTTCTGAGCATGGAATTCCTGTGATTTCTGTTTTTCTTTTAACTCTTTTATATTTCCTGAATCTGCTTGAACTGCCATTTTTTTAGGGAATAAAAAGTTTCTTGCGTAACCATCGCTAACTTCTTTCATTTCTCCTTTTTTACCTGTTCCTTTTACGTCTTTTAATAATATTACTTTCATCTATTTATCCTCCTCTAAGAATTCTTCTATTATTTCATGTACCATATTATATGCTTTTTTTAATGATACATTTTTAAGTTGGGCTCCGGCTATATCAATATGTCCGCCACCTCCAAGTTTTTCCATCATAACATGTACATTTATATCTCCTAAAGATCTTGCACTTATAAATACCCTATCGTCTTTTTGGCCTAGTACAAAAGATGCTTCAACTTGTCTAATATTTAAAAGCTCATCTGCTGCTTTTGCTATAATTACATTTACATTATCTATTTCTGATGAAGTATATCCTATACAAATTCTATTATTTATAATCTTTGTATTTTGGATAATCTCAGCTTTTGTTGTAAAATCACTTATATCTGCATTAAATAATTTTTTGACTTCTACAGTATCTGCTCCAATCTTTCTAAGATAAGATGCAGCTTCAAATGTTCTAACACCTGTTTTAAAAGCAAAGTTTTTGGTATCTAAGTTTATACCTGCTAAAAGACCTTCTGCTGTAATCTTATTTATTTTAATATTTTCATCCATATACTGAATAAGCTCTGTTACCATTTCACATGTAGAAGATACATATATCTCATGGAATAATAAAACAGTATCGCTAATAAATTCCACTCCTCTTCTGTGGTGATCTATTACTACTACTTTATTTGATATATCTAATAGTTTAGGACATTCTGTAAAGTTTGGTCTATGTGTATCTAAAACTATAACTAATGTATCTTCATCACATTCTTCTATAGCTGTTTCGTGGTTTATGTATATTCCCTTATAATAGCTGTCTTTTTTTACTTTTTTCGCAAATATATCTATAGAATCATTTGCAACTTCTAATACTACATTAGCTTCTTTTCCACATGCCTTACAAAGATCATAAATCCCAACTGCTGCACCCATTGCATCCATATCAGGATATCTATGTCCCATTATAAGAATTTTTTCACTCTGATTTATAATTTCCCTAAGTGCATGACCTATAAGTCTTGATTTTACTTTTGTTTTCTTTTCTACCGCTTTTGATTTTCCACCATAGAATGAGAAATTATCCTTTGTTTTTACAACAACCTGATCTCCTCCTCTTCCTAATGCTAAATCCAAAGCTCCTATTGCCATTTTAAAATTATCATTTATTGTTTCACCATCAATTCCCAATCCCATACTTATTGTTACAGGAAGAGTATTTGAATGTTCTATATGCCTAATTTTGTCCAATATCTCGAATTTATTTGATTCTATTTTCTTTAGTTCTTCTCTATTCATAACTAAAAAGAATTTTTCTTTTGATATTCTTTTTAATGCTGCTTTTGACTCTGTTTCAAAAGTAGATAAAACTCTTTCTATATCTGCTGTAATAAGAGGTCTATTTTCTTCATCAGCACTTTTTAAAACTTCTTCATATCCATCAACTTCTATAATTCCTATTACTGTCTTTTCATTTATGAATTTTTGTTTAAGATCTAAATACTTTGTATTATCCAACCAATAAAGAACCATCATATATTCTATATCTGAATCAGTTTTATTTTTTATTACTCTATATACAATATTATATTTTTTATTTTTATATTCTATTTCTGAATACATTTCATTTTCATCATTTAATGCTTTATTTAAATCTATTTCTCCTACAATATCTTCTAAATCTCTGTCTAACAATCTATTATTTCCTACAATTTCAGAAAATTTATCATTGTGCATAACTATTTTTCCATTAAATTCTATCACACACATAGGTATTGGTAGATATTTTATAGATTTTTTTGCGGTTTTATCCATATTTAAAGATAATTCTTCAACATATTTTAACCACTCTCTCTTTTTTGATTCACTTTTTCTAAAATTTAGGTAAAATATTATACCTGAAATAGCTATAAAAACTGCTCCTATTAAGAAATTATAATATGAAATAAATAATCCTCCAGCAAGCATTATAACCATATATATTGTATTCTCTCGATTAATTTTATCAAAATTTGGCTTTATATTCATTTCAATCCTCCTATATGGATTTTTTAGTACTATTTGTTTTTATCTTTCTAAAATCCATAATACAATCAAGCATACCTAGTATAGATAACAACATCACTCCACCCATCATTCCTAAAGTAATTATTATTATCATTGGAAATATTATACTAGATTTTCTTTGAATAATTCTTGTCTTTATAAAATACATCGTCAACGAAATCCCTTGTAACATAAATAATATATTGAAAATAAGTTGTAAATTACTCATTATAGCAATAGTATTTATAGGTAATTTCATATATGATGCTAAATATACTAAAACATATATTACAAATGTTATTACAACTGAATTTCCCGGTAAATAAAATTCAGTCATTCTAATTCTTCTAAACGATTTATCAGTTATATTTTCAGCTATTAAACCACCTAAATAATATGATAAAAATACACAAATACAAGACTGTATAAATAAAATTGATACTAATAAGTTTCTCATCATATTTGTCATATCTGTAACTGTAATATTTCCTATCAATTCAAGTTGTTCTTTTGTCATATTCTCTAACCGCATTTTAGAGGAACTATTAAATAAATCTATCATTTGTTTTAATAAATCTATATTAAGTAAATATTTAGCTATTATAAAGTATGCGATTGTAGATAAAATAAATATTATTATTCCCATATAAAGAGGTTCGTTTCTATCTTCAAAATCTCTATCTTTCACAACATCTACAAACCTACCGAGTAGAATAGACGGTGTAATAAAACTTATTGTAACTTCTACAGCATACCTGACTTCTGTTAGCGAAAATAATGCTATAACAGAAGCTATAAATGCTAACCAAGCTTGTTTTTCAGTGGATATCATTCCAATAACTGCAAATGGTATACAAATTGTAAAAACTATCCGTACCGATGCTGTTGTGAAATTCGATGTTACAATTGCTAACATGATTGCAAGTATTGTAAGCACTGTAACAGATACCACTTGATTCGGTTTCTTCATATCTTCTCTCCTATTACATCTATTATAAAATTTATAAATCTATAATTTATATAACTAATCATAATTTATAAATTCTTTATATTATATTTTAATGTTGTAGCGAAAACTTATTTTTATTTTATTCTCACACAAAATTAATACTTTCAATATTAATATTATATCATAAATATATATATATAAAAGTCTTTATATAATGTATACTATTTGCTATAAATTTTATTATTTTTAAATTTAGAAATTTATTTATAAAACGAAAAAAATCCTATCGAGTACAACTCGATAGGATTTTATCCGTTATTATTTACTAGTCTAATGTGTAAGGTAAAAGTGCTATATTTCTAGCTCTTTTTATAGCTTTTGTTAATTCTCTCTGATGTTTAGCACATGTTCCTGATATTCTTCTTGGTAATATTTTACCTCTTTCAGTAACATATCTCTGTAATCTCTGAGTATCTTTGTAATCTATTTTAGCATTTTTATCAGCACAGAACTGACAAACTCTTTTTTTCTTACGTCTTCTTTTGTTCATCATGACTAATTTCCCTCCTTTTTAAAATGGTATATCGTCATCTTCAACCGCTCCGAACCCATTTATGTCCATGTCCGGATTTGGAGAAGGACCACCAGGTTCAAAGGCCTGTTCATTCTGATTGTTTATGTTATTACTGTAATTATTTTCAAAATTGTTGTAAGAACCTTCTGAAGCAGCTTTTTTGCTTTCAAGTGCATCGACTTGTCTACAGCTAACTAATGTAAAGTTCTTCCATTCGCCTGACTGAGTTTGATAATTATTAACTCTTATCTGGCCATTACATGCCACTAATCTTCCTTTTGAAAGATAATTAGCACAAAATTCAGCAGCTTTTCCCATAACTTCTATAGGAATAAAATCAGCTTCTCTTGTACCATCTCTTTTAGTAAAATCTCTATTTACTGCTAAAGTAAAAGTGGCTACTGGTGTTCCAGTTCCTGGAATATATCTTAATTCAGGATCTTTAGTAAGTCTACCTACTAGTGCTACTTGATTCATTAAAACACCACCTATTGAAATAAGACTTGATTAGTCACAAACAACTACCATGTGTCTTATTACGTTTTCGTTTATTTTTAAGTTTCTGTCTAATTCTTTTGGTAATTCAACAGAAGATTTGAAGTTAACTAGAGTATAGAAACCTTCAGTAAATTTAGCTATTGGGTAAGCTAGTTTTCTATTTCCCCAAGCATCTACTTTAGTTATTTCTCCACCATTAGCTTCTATTATTTCTTTTATTTTGTTCTGTACACCTTCTCTAGTTTCTTCATCTAGAACAGGTTTAACAACGTAAACTAATTCGTAATCTCTCACTACAATTCACCTCCCTTTGGACTTAACGGCTCTAAAATTTTAGAGCAGAGAAATGAGAATTCGTTATAATTCTCATACTTGTATATATTATCATGATAGAGTGTTATTGTCAACAAAATTATTTATTAATATATTGAAATTACGATATAATTACGTTTATTCTATTTGATAATTTAAATTTAAAATTTTTATAATATTTTTTATAATATTAAAGTAGTAATATATAAATTAAAAAGAGGACTTGATAAACAAATCCTCTTATATTTAAATTAAATTATTTACTTTTATTTATGGTCAGCTAATTCTTCTCTTAAAACCTGTCCCATTCTTTTTATACCTTCAACTATTTTGTCTTCTGGCATATTAGAGTAGTTTAATCTACAGCAGTTGTATACTCCACCATTAGGGAAGAATGAATCTCCTGGTACATATGCAACATTTTTTTCTAAGCATTTAGTTGCCATTTCAGCTGCTTTTACATTTTCTGGAAGTACTACCCAAGTAAATAGACCACCCTGTGGATGAGTAAATTTAACACATTCTGGGAATTCTTCTTCCATAGTTTTTAACATTAAATCTCTACGTTTAACATAGCAAGCTTTTATATTTTCAACGTGAGCGTCTAAGTCATATTCTTCCATAAATTTATTTACTTCCATCTGAGATATAGTAGAAGCCTGTAAATCTGCTCCCTGTTTGCATATATTGTATTTATTTAATATTTCTGGAGCTGCACAAGTCCATCCTAATCTGTATCCTGGGCAGAATATTTTAGAGAATGTTCCAAGGAATATAACAAGTCCTTTAGTATCCATAGCTTTTAATGATGGTAAAAATTCTCCTTCGAATCTTAATTCACCATATGGGTTATCTTCTATTACTGGAATTTCATATTTGTTTATTATTTCCATGAATTTTTCTCTTCTTTCCATTGGCCAAGTTCTTCCTGATGGATTCTGGAAATCTGGTATAACATATATCATTTTTACTCTATCATTTTCTTCTAATACTTTTTCAAGTTCTTCCATTATCATACCATTATCATCTGTTGGTATTTCTATAAATTTAGGCTGATAAGATTTGAAAGCATTTAAAGCACCCATATATGATGGACTTTCACATAATACTATATCACCTTCATCTAAGAATACTTTTCCTGAGAAATCAAGTCCTTGCTGAGAACCACTTGTTATAAGTATGTCGTCTGGACCTACATTAGTTTTTAATTTTGTATTCATTCTTTCAGCTATTTTTTCTCTTAATGGTTTATAACCTTCAGTTGTAGTATACTGTAAAGCAACTTTTCCCTGTTCTTCAAGAACCTGAACTGATATTTTTTTCATTTCTTCTACTGGGAATAATTCTGGAGCAGGCATACCACCAGCGAATGATATAACTTCTGGTCTAGCTGTTAATTTTAACAGTTCACGTATTGCTGATCCTTCTAAGTTGTCTAGTCTTTTTGCAAATTTTATTGCCATTTCAAAGCACCCCCATGAAAATGTTTGTTTCAATGATTTTATCATTTTATACTTACATTATATCAAATTTTTAGTAAATAATACACGCTATTTCTTAAAAAATAACGTTATTTTTATATCATCTTTAATTTTATTATATTATACTATTTTAGAAAATTAGCTATTTATTCATCCATTTTTTTTAATTTTTTTATCCTTTTTTCAAAAGTTTCTCTATCTAACATAATAAGCCTATCACACTGTCTACATCTTGCTTTTATGTCCATACCTGTTCTAATAATTAAAAATTCCTTACATCCACAAGCATGTGGCTTTTTTAATTCTACAATATCGCCTTTTTCAAGATTTAACGGCATAAAAACACCCCCACAACTTTATATTTCGTAATAATTTCTTTTTCCACCTTCTAATTTTTCTACAACAAAAAATCCTTTAAATTCTATATTATTATCCGAAAGTATTGATTTTACTACATCTACATCATCTTTCTCAAATTTTATAGAAATTCCACAACTAGCACTTATTTCTCTAGGTGTAGGAAGTGTTGTTACTTTTAATTCAGCATTTTGTAATAATTTTTCAGATTTTATAGCATTATGTGTTGAATTAAATGCTACTATGTACATATTTTCCAATTCATTTTCCTCCTGTTTTCGTGAATATTATAACACTCAAAAAAAATTTTTTTAATTAATTATAATAATATTATAATTTAGAATGTATTTCTTTTCCATTTCTTTTTAATCACTCAAAATTTTTTTATTATTGAAACTATTCATTTTACTAAAAAGATACCAAAAGGTTCCTATAATACCTAAAAGTGCCTTCTTTTTTTTATCATTCGCAAATCATATAATAAGTTTTGTAATCAACAAGAAAGATTTGAGGAGGTAAAAATATGAACAGATTTACAATACCAAGAGATTTATACTTTGGTGACAATGCAATCGATTATTTAAAAAATGTAAAAGGGAAAAAAGCTATATTAGTTATAGGTTCTGAAAGACTTATAAAAGATGGAACTGTTCCAAAAATACAAGAAAACTTAAAAGAAGCTAATATAGAAACTGCTATATTCCAAGGTGTTGAAAACGACCCTTCTGTAGCAACAGTAAAAAAAGGTGTTGAAATGATGAATGAGTTCAACCCTGATTTAATAATAGGTATAGGTGGAGGTTCTCCAATAGATGCTGCTAAAGCTATGTGGATATTCTATGAATACCCAGAATTCACTTTTGAAGAAGCTGCAAAACCATTTAACTTACCAGAATTAAGACAAAAAGCTAACTTTATAGCTATACCAACTACAAGTGGTACTGCAACTGAAGTAACTTCATTCTCAGTAATAACTGACAATGAAACAGGTGTAAAATATCCAATAGCTGACTACAATATCACTCCAGATGTAGCTATAGTTGATACTGCTTTAGTTCAGAGTATGCCAAAAACATTAGTAGCAAATACTGGTATGGATGCTTTAACTCATGCTATCGAAGCTTATGTTTCTAATGCTAGAAATCCAATAACAGATGCTTTAGCTATGAAATCAATAGAAATGATATATGCTACTTTAGTTAATTCTTTCAATGGAGAAGAACAAGCTAGAAAAGATATGCATATAGCTCAAAACTTAGCTGGAATGGCATTCTCAAATGCTATATTAGGTATAGTTCATTCTATGTCTCATAAAACAGGAAAAATCTTCAACATACCTCATGGTCTAGCAAATGCTATATATCTATCTGCTGCAATACAGTTCAATGCTAAAACAGCTAAAGATGCATATGCAGATATAGCTAGAAGATTAGGATTAAATGGAAATACTGAAGACGAATTAGTTGAAGCTTTAGTAAATGTTGTAAAACAATTTAGAAAAGATATGGGTATGGCTAATTCATTAAAAGAATTTGGACTATCTGAAGAAATATTTAATGAAAACTTACAGTCAATAGCTGAAACAGCAGTTGCTGATCCATGTACTGGTACAAATCCAAGAGAAATATCTGTAGAAGAAATGAAAGAACTATTCAAAGCTGTTTACTACGGTGAAGATGTTAACTTCTAATTTTATAATATAAAAAATAAAAATAAAAAAAAGAGATTATTTTTTAATAATCTCTTTTTTATTTGAATTTAGAAACAAATTCCTTTCCCCAAACGTCCATTTCTTCTAATATTGGCAATAACTTTTCTCCCATTTCTGTCAATGAATATTCTACCATCGGAGGGACTTGATTATATATTTTTCTGTTTACTAATTTATTAGATTCTAAATCTCTTAATTGTTGCGTTAACATTTTTTGACTTATTTCAGGAATTATTCTTTTAAATTCATTAAATCTTATAACTTTATATTTCCCCAGTGACCAAAGAATTAAAGATTTCCATTTTCCACCTATAACTTCTAAAGTAACTTCTATCTCACATCTATAATTAGAACAACTTACTTTATTATTTCTATCTTCTGGCATACCT
>NZ_JARIBH010000084.1 GCF_029264495.1 Peptacetobacter sp. | reverse complement strand
TTCAGTTTTCAAAGTTCATTTTAATCTTTCGATTTTCTCTTTTGTTTCTTGCCCTCTCTCAAGGACAAGTATTATATTACCACCTAATTAATAAAAGGTCAACACTTTTTTTATATTTTTTTATTTTTTTCTCAATAAATCAAATATTATGTTGAAATTTCAATACACTAATTCAAACAAAAAAGTCCTATTTTTTGTATTTTATTATATAGATAGGACTTTTAATTTTATTAATTTTTGTATTTTATCTAATCATTAGTAATTTTATTTTTCTAATATTTTTTCATATGCCACTCTCTCTGCTCCATCTTCTAATAAAATTACTCCACAATATTTAAATCCATTTTTTTCTAACATACTTCTCATAACAAAATTATCATCATGTGTATCTATTTTTATACTATAAAATCCTTTTTCTTTACATTTTTCTTCAGAAAATTTTATTATTTTATAAGAAATACCTCTTCCTTTATAGCCATCACCTACTGCAACTCTATGAACAACAGCATACTTATCATTACTAATCCATTTTCCATCATAAATTTTATTATATGTTTTTTCACCTCTGAACGAAATTGCAGCTGTTGCTATGATTTTACCATCTTCTATAAGAACATAACTTTCATCATTTTCAATATCGCCTTTTAAACTATCTTCATTAGGATATCCATCTTGCCATTGATCAATATTTTTACTCTTAAAGTATGATTGTGCTTGCTTTATTATACCCATAATACTAGGTATATCTTTTATTGTCGATTTTCTAAAATCCATAAATTCCTCCAAAACATCCATAATTTATTATATCTAGATTATATCAAAATTAATCCTCTTGTTTACTATTATTTTTTACTTTATAGTTATCAATATATTTACTTTATAAATTTTATCTTCTTTAATTATTTTGTATAAGGCTTATTTTTTATAAGAGTGTTTTTATTTTATACATTATTTTTATTTATTTTTATAAAATTTTTAAATAAATTAAAATTTTGTATATATTGAATTAAGTAGTGTATATATAAAATCAGATTAATTTTATACATACAAATATTCACAAAAAAAGAACTGACAAATTGTCAGTCCTTTTTATTTATGTTATTTTTATAAATTATGCATTTTTACCACAGCATTTTTTATATTTTTTTCCACTTCCACAAGGACATGGATCATTTCTTCCTACTTTATTTTCTTTAACTATTGTTTTACTTTTTTTGTATTTTTTAAGAAGTTCTTTTCTTGTTTCAGCAGAAAGAATGCCTTCCCATTCAGGTAATGTATAAAGCCATTCAGCTTCAACAGCACACATATTGTAGTATAATTTTTCCCAATCTATTTTTATTGAAACTTCACCATCAGCTTCTATAGAATCTAGTTCTATGTCTTCTTTTAAACTTTCGCTTATTCCATCTATGAATCCCATGAAATACTCTGGAGATGTTTCGTATTTAGCAGCTAAATCTTCAACTTTTTCTTCTATAGTTTCAGTTTTTTCTTCTAATACTTTTCTGTATATTTCTCTTTCTACATTTAAATACTCTTTCCAGAATTCTATTTCAGCGTCCTGGCTTTCGTGAGTTTCGCTAACTTTTTTCCATGCATCGTATAAACTCATTTTTATTCCTCCTAAATTGTTCTCATATAAAAAATATTTAATTTAAATATACTATATTATATCATAAGTAAACAGTTCTTTTAATACTTTTATAGCTTTATCTTGTTCAATAAAATATGGACTCGTTGCAATAGTTATTAATTTTGCTCCTTTTATAAGCTCTTGAATTCTATTAAATCTATCTAAGAAAGGGATATAATCCATATCTTTAGAAAAAATATCCAAATCTATATCTAAAACATATTCGCCTTCTACCTTTTCTTTTAAACTATATGTACTGTCCATTATTATAAGATTTGAGAAAATACCATATTTCATTGCAGGTTTTATAAAACTACCCACATTTAGTACTTCATTTGTATATCTAAAAATATCATCTATATCATCTATATTTACATCATAATTAGATGGCTCTCTAGTATCCTTGTGCTGATCGACATGGACAAGAGTACATCCTTTCTTGAACAGTCCCTCTTTTAGACTTTTCAACCAAAAATAGAAAGCATGGTTATGATTATCAAAAATATAAACTCTTTTTCCGTCTTCTGTATTCATCTCAACCATTTTTTCTATTCCATATGCTTTTATTTCTCTATCTTCATCTATTTCATTAAAAACTATTTCTTTTCCCTCTTTTATATCATTTAAATCTCCAGTTATAAGTTTGGGAACAAAAATCTTTTTATTTTTTCTATCTTCATAGGAAAATATATTATTTCCTACAGGTTTATCTATAAAAAATCCACAATATCTTTCCATAGTGTATCAGCCTTTCTGATTTATTTAACGAAAATATTCCATGGATATTCTTTTGGTGGTTCACAAGTAAATTCCATTTTTTCCTTAGTTATCGGGTGTACTATTTCTATTTTGTAAGACCAAAGTGCTATTTGCTGACCAACTTTACTATTTTTACCGTATCTTTGATCCCCATAAAGAGGATTATTCCTAGATGCAAACTGTACTCTTATCTGATGAGGTCTACCAGTTTTTAAATCAATTTGTACTAAACTCATATTATCTTTAAAGTCTAATGCTTTATAACTTAGCTCTGCATATTTAGAATCTTTATGTTTTTCAGTAACTACACTTACCATATTTGTTTTTTTATTTTTATAAAGATAGTCTTTTAAAGTATCTTCTTGTTTTTTTATTTTTCCATTTATAACCGCTCTATAAGTTTTTTTGAATGTTTTGTTTCTAACTTGTTCTGAAAGTCTAGATGCAGCCTTAGAAGTTTTTGCAAATACCATAGCTCCACCAACTGGTCTGTCTAGTCTATGAACTAAACCTAAATATACATTTCCTGGTTTATTATATTTTTCTTTAATATATGATTTTAGAAGATTTACCATATCTTTATCATTTGTGTTATCACCTTGAGAAAGTATATTAACTGGTTTTTCAACTACTAAAAGATGATTATCTTCATATAAAACATTTATTTTAGTATTCAAAACTTATCTCTCCCATCTACCAAATATACCACAAGGAAGTATTTTACCATCTCTAGATGCTGGTATACCGACTTCTCCTCCGTATATTTTTCCACCTTTTACTTTTTTCCCAATAGTAGTAGAAAGTACATTTTCAAGTACTATTGGAGAAAATCCTGTTGTGTAAGAGTTTATTAAGAAAAATAGTGGATCATCTGATAATACACCCATACAAAGATTTACAAAGTCAAATAATTTATCTTCTATTTTCCACACTTCTCCTTTTGGCCCTCTTCCATATGATGGTGGGTCCATTATTATAGCATCGTATTTTCTTCCTCTTCTTATTTCTCTTTCAACAAATTTAACAACATCGTCTACAATGAATCTCACTGTTTGATTTTGTAATCCAGATAAAGCTATATTGTCTTTTGCCCAATTCACCATACCTTTTGCTGCATCTACATGACAAACTTCAGCTCCTGCTGATGCACAAGCCACTGTTGCTCCACCTGTGTATGCAAATAAATTTAAAACTTTTATAGGTCTTTTAGCATTTTTTATTTTACCTATCATCCAATCCCAGTTTGCTGCTTGTTCTGGGAATAATCCAGTATGCTTAAATCCAGTTGGTCTTATATTAAATTTTAAATTTTTATAATTTATAGTCCAATTTTCTGGATACTTCTTTTTCTGTTCCCAAGAACCTCCACCTCTATTACTTCTATGATAATGTCCATGTGGATTTTTCCATAATGACCATTCTTTTTCCATAGGCCAAACTACTTGTGGATCTGGTCTTCTTAAAACTATATCTCCCCATCTTTCTAATTTTTCTCCGTTACCCATATCTATAAGCTCATAGTCTTTCCAATTATCTGCTAATATTAACATATTCTCCTCCGTATCTATTTAAATTTAACTTATTAATTATAACATATTGCTATATTCATTTGTACTACTTAACTTACACTTCTTTGGAAGTTAATCTTTTTTAAATTATCATAATAAAAATAGCAGTCAATTCAAAAGAATCGACTGCCAAATTTATTTAATTTATAAATAATCTTATAAAATCATTATATTTCTGATATATTGTAAACTTTTAGAGTATCTTTATCTATATGCTGTTTTTTAACATCTACTAAAGCTTTTAATGTATCTAAAGATGTCATAACTTCTGTTGAGAATTCTATAGCTGTTCTTCTTATTTTAAATCCATCTCTATTAGAATCATTTCCTTTAGTAGGAGTATTTATAACCATATCTACCTGTTTATTTCTTATAGCATCAAGTATATTTGGTCTAGATTCTTCAACTCTATTTACTGTTTCAACTTCTATTCCATTTTCTCTTAATACTTTAGCTGTTCCTTCTGTAGCCATGAAAGTATATCCTAAATCTTTCATATCTTTTGCTATTTCTATAAATTCTGCTTTATCATGATTGTTTATAGTAGCTAATACACAACCTCTTTCATCTGCTATTCCTTTACCAGATGCAAGGAATCCTTTATATAAAGCTTCTTCTAAGTTTGCACCAACACCTAAAACTTCTCCTGTTGATTTCATTTCAGGCCCAAGAGAAACTTCAACCTGTGCAAGTTTAGCCATTGAGAATACTGGTACTTTAACAGATACTACATCTGGAGTTTTATATACACCTGTTCCATATCCTAAGTCTTTTAACTTAGCACCTAACATACATTTTGTAGCAAGGTCAACTATTGGCACACCTGATACTTTTGATATGTATGGTACTGTTCTACTTGCTCTAGGGTTAACTTCTATTATATATAATTCATTTTGGAATTCTATAAATTGTATATTAACCATACCTATTACATTTAAGTCTATAGCTATTTTTTTAGTGTAATCTAATATTTTTTCTTTTATTTTTTCTGATATATTCTGACTTGGATACATTGTTATACTATCTCCAGAGTGAACCCCAGCTCTTTCAAGGTGTTCCATTATACCTGGTATTAATATATCTTCTTTGTCACATATAGCATCAACTTCTATTTCTCTACCTGTTAGGTATTTGTCTATAAGAACTGGATTTTTGCTATCTCTTTCAAATGCTGCTTCTAAGTATTGAACTAGTCTTGCTTCATCATAAGTTATTTCCATTCCTTGTCCACCAAGTACATATGATGGTCTAACAAGTACTGGGAATCCTAAGCTGTGAGCTACTTCTAAGCCTTCTTCTACTGTCCAAACACCTCTACCTTTTGGTCTATTTATATCTAATCTTTCTAATAATTCATCGAATTTTTCTCTATCTTCAGCTGCGTCTATATCTTCAAAATCTGTACCTAGTATTGGTATATTTTTTTCATGAAGGAATTTAGCTAGTTTTATAGCAGTCTGTCCACCAAATTGAAGTATAACTCCATCTGGATTTTCTTTTTCTATTATGTTAAGAACTTCTTCTTCTGTTAGTGGTTCAAAGTATAATTTATCTGATGTATCAAAGTCTGTTGATACTGTTTCAGGGTTGTTATTTATTATTATTGTTTCTATTCCCTGTTTTCTTAGAGATTTAACACAGTGAACTGAACAATAGTCAAACTCTATACCTTGTCCTATTCTTATTGGACCAGATCCTAAAACTATAACTTTTTTCTTATCACTTACTGTTGCTTCATCATATTCTTCATAAGTTGAGTAGTAGTATGGTGATAATGCATCAACTTCTCCTGCACAAGTATCAACCATTTTATATGATGGTTTTATATTATAAAGCATTCTTAATTCATATAACTGTTCTGGATTTATCTTCATTAAATCAGATATACCTTTATCAGAGAATCCTTTTTTCTTTAATTCAAGAAGATAGTCTTTTGTAAGGTCTTCTATTTTCATTCCTTTTAATTTTTCTTCTTGTTCAACTATCCATTTGAATCTATCTAAGAACCATTTATCCATTTTTGTTATCTGTTCTATCATTTCAACTTTATAGCCTCTTCTTATCATTTCAGCTATATCGAATAATCTTTCATCATCTGGAACAACTACTCTTGCTTTTAATTCTTCAAGAGATCTCTGTTCTGATGGAGCATGTACTAATGAGTATTTTCCTATTTCAAGAGATCTTATCCCTTTAAGTATAGCGGCTTCAAAGTTGCTTCCTATACTCATTATTTCTCCTGTAGCCATCATTTTTGTTCCTAATCTTTTATCTGCTTTTTTAAATTTGTCAAATGGCCATTTTGGTATTTTTGCAACAACATAATCTACACTTGGTTCGAAACAAGCTTTAGTTTTCTTAGTTACTGCATTTTCTATTTCATCTAGAGTGTATCCTAAAGCTATTTTTGCAGATACTTTTGCTATTGGATAACCAGTAGCTTTTGATGCTAAAGCTGATGATCTAGAAACCCTTGGGTTTATTTCTATAACTGCATATTCAAAGCTATTTGGATTTAATGCGAACTGAACATTACAACCACCTTGAACTTCTACTGCATTTAATATATCTAAAGATGCTTTTTTAAGCATTGCACATTCTTTTGCACTTAAAGTCTGAGTTGGAGCAACAACTATACTATCTCCTGTATGAACACCAACAGGGTCAACATTTTCCATATTACATATTACTATGCTATTTCCAATGCTATCTCTCATTACTTCATATTCTATTTCTTTCCAACCTTTTATACTTTTTTCTAAAAGTACCTGACTAACTGGGCTTAACTGAAGTCCATGAACTAAAATTTCTTTTAATTCTTCTTCATTTTCAGCTATACCACCACCAGTTCCTCCTAGTGTATATGCTGGTCTAACTACTAATGGATAACCTATTTTGCTTGCATAAGCTAAACCATCTTCAAGAGTAGTTACTATATCACTTTCTATAACTGGCTGATTTATTTCTTTCATTACTTCTCTGAATATATCTCTATCTTCACCTTTTTTGATAGATTCAACAGAAGTTCCTATTACTTTTACTCCATATTTATCTAATATTCCACTTTCGTAAAGTTCAACAGCTAGGTTAAGTCCTGTCTGTCCACCCATTCCCGCTAATAAACTATCTGGTCTTTCTTTTTCTATTATTTTTTCTATAAATTCTAAAGTAAGTGGTTCTATATATATTTTGTCTGCTATTTCTTTATCTGTCATTATTGTTGCAGGGTTAGAGTTTATTAATACAACTTCTATCCCTTCTTCTTTTAACGCCTGACAAGCCTGTGTTCCTGAATAGTCAAATTCTGCAGCCTGTCCGATTATTATAGGTCCTGAACCAAGTACTAATGTTTTCTTTATACTATCTATTTTAGGCATAATATCTCTCTCCTTTAATCCGTTTAATTTTTTTCTTTTTTATTTTTATAATGCAAGAAATTTACCGTATACGCATTCTTTATCGTCTGTTGAAGTGAATACTGGTATAAATTGTACACTCATTATAGGAAGTTCTTTATGTTTTAATCCTTCTATAGATCCATCATTCAGACTTGTGTAAGTTATTTCTGTATTTTCAGGCATTGTCACTATATTAAATCCATGGTGCTGAGTTGTTATTAATACTCTTCCTGTTTCTATATTTTTAACTGGAACACTAGCTCCTCTATGTCCAAATGGTAATTTACCTATTTCTCCACCTAAAGCTAAAGCTATTACTTGATGGCCTAAACCTATACCTGTAAGAGGTTTTTCTCCAACTATTTTTTTAACTTCTTCTACTACATAATCTAAATCTTCTGGATTTCCTGGTCCATTAGATAATAATACTACATCTGGATTTACGCTAAGTATTTTTTCAGCTGGTGTAGTTGCTGGGAATATTGTTATATCACAAGCATATCCTTTTAATGCTTCTACTACACTATTTTTAACGCCTAAATCAAGTAATGCAACTCTTCTTCCTGTTCCTTCTATTTTTTTAACTTCTTTACAAGTTACATCTTTTACAGCATTTTTATTACAATATGAATTGAATTTTTCTTTTAAATCTTCTTCATCTTTGTTTTCATAAGCTATAACAGCTTTCATAGTTCCTTTTGCTGTTATCATTTTTGTAAGTGCTCTAGTATCTATTCCTTCAACACCTACTATTTTATTTTGTTTCATGTATGTATCTAAGTCCATTTCACATCTGAAGTTATTTGGGCTATCACATTTATTTCTAACTATAAGTGCTTTTGCGTGCACTCCATTTGATTCAACATCCTCTAAATTTATTCCATAGTTTCCTACTAGTGGATAAGTCATTACTATAAACTGTCCTCTATAAGTTGGGTCAGTAAGAAGTTCTTCATATCCTGCCATAGAAGTATTAAATACTACTTCTCCTACAGTTTCTTTTTCGTATCCAAAAGCCTTTCCTTCGAACACTGTTCCGTCTTCTAATATTAATTTACATTTCATATCGTATTACCCCCTACGCGTTTTCTATTTCTCTTACTATACTTTCAGCTGCTTCTTTAGGATTTTCAGCCTGTGTAATAGGTCTTCCTACTACTATATATTTAGCTCCTTTTCTTATTGCATCTGAAGGAGTTACTACTCTTTTTTGATCCCCAACTGCTGCTGATGCAGGTCTTATTCCTGGGCAAACTGTTACAAAATCATCTCCACATATTTCAACTATTTTATCAACTTCTTTAGCTGAACAAACAATACCGTCTATTCCAGCTTTTTGAGCAAGTTTAGCTCTTTTTATAACTAATTCTTCTGCAGTCATATTGCATCCGATATCTTGAAGGTCTTCATTACTTAATGAAGTAAGTACTGTTACACCTACTATTATAGGTTTTTCTATATTAAGTCTTGCAGCCTCTTCTTTAGCTATTTCTGCACATTGTCTCATACCTTCCATATCAGAAACATGTATAGTCATTAGCCAAACATTATCTCTAACTGCTGCTTTTACTGCACTCTTCATAGTATTTGGTATATCGTGGAATTTTAAATCTAAGAAAACTTTTTTACCTTTTTCTTTAAGGTAATCAAGAGTTTTACCTCTTGTTGCAACATATTGTTCTAGACCTACCTTAAATATGTCTACACTATCTTCTAATTTATCTATAAGTTCCTTTGCTTTTTCAAAATTGTCAGTATCAATTGCAACTATTAGTTTTTCTTTTCCATTAATCATATTTTTTCTCCTCTTCATTAATTTTAACAAAGCCTCGTATACACAAAAAATCCTTACACCACAAAAAGAGGCATAAGGATTTTATCTTTCCATAACAAAAAAACGCTATGAGATATCTTTCCCAGTCTCTCTGGACTAGCTTAAAAGACTTTATCATAAATATTTTTATTTTTAAATTCTAGTTAAATTTTTTAGTATTTATATCATTATAACCATTTAACACTTTATATGTCAATAACTTAATTTTCTTATTTTTTATTATTCCTTTATAAAATATTATCATCTTCTTCTATATCATCTGCTATATAGTTTCTAGGCTCTGCTGTTATAAAATATTCTCTACCACCAATTCTATTTCTTAAATTAAGGTCTTTATATACAACTGTCATTCCTTTTTCTCTACAAGCTAAATCAAAATGTTTTAGTGCTATTCCCATGCTAATTTTGCTCATATCTCTAAGAACTGCTTTTTTAGGAATTTTTTCAAAAAAATGAATTCCTTTTTTATCTCTAAGAACATACCACGGTTGAGTATTTTTTACAGATGGAGCACGTCTTACTAACTGCATAACATCTTCCCAATCTCCATTCATACCTTTTGATATTTTAGAAATATCTTTTCTATCTGGTATTGCAAATCTTGTTCTGAATAATGGCTCTGATTTTATAGGCATACCAAAAGCTATTATTATACATGGTTCTCCTATACTTTCATCTAAATCTGCATCTTTCATCATTTCAGCAACTTCAAATCCCTCATCTCTTACAAAATCTCTTTCTTCTTCTTCTGTCTTTAAACAGTCTAAAATATCTGCTTTTGTAAGATGAGAATCTATCCAACATGTAGCTATTCCTAAACTTGTCATAAATAAAACTACTTCTTCCATAGCATATCCAATATTTTGAAGATAATCTTTACCATTATCTGATGTCACAACTATATAATGTGGTGCTTTTATTTTACATTCTTTTCCCATCAAGAAATGTATAAGATGTCCTTTATCTATTACATGTGCTTGAATATTTAAATCTTCATTTATGTAAGTTATATTACTGCACGCTCTTTTTACATCTTCTATCAAATGATCTTTTAATTTTTTGTTTGAAAAAAATTCTGTTGTTTTTCTATAATAAATGGCTTCACATAATTCCATATTAAATCCTCCTGAAAAATCAAAAAAAATAATTAGTTTATCATAATAACATTATAATTATTTTTATTAAATTTGTATATAGAACTATTCAGAATAAAGTATTTATATACCACTTAATATTTTATAGTGATATAATTAAATAAATAAAACTTATTTATTGGAGGTATAAAGTAATGAACTTTGAAAAAACTTTAGATAAATACGCTGAATTATCTATAAAAGTAGGTATGAATATTCAACCAGGAGAAACTCTTCTTGTTCGTTCACCTATAGATTGTGCTGATTTTGTTAGAAAAGCAGTTAAATATGCTTATGAAAGTGGTGCAAAACATGTATATGTTGAGTGGAGTGATGATGAGTGTACAAAACTTACTTATAATTTAGCTCCAGATGAATCATTTAATGAATATCCTTCTTGGCAGTCTGATAAATATACTCAGATAGCAAAAGAAGGTGGATCTTTCTTAACAGTAGTTGCACAAGATCCTGATCTTTTAAAAGGTGTTGATCCTGAAAGAATAGCTAATTTCCAAAAAGCTTCTGGAAAAGCTCTTAAAGAATGGAGATCTTATACATTAACAGATAAAAGTAAATGGAGTATAGTTGCTTGTCCTTCTTTAAATTGGGCAAAAAAAGTATTTCCTAATGTTTCTGAAGATGAGGCTGTTGAAAAATTATGGGAATCTATATTTAAATGCACTAGAGCTGATTTAGATTCTCCAGTAGATGCTTGGAAAGAGCATATAGCAAATCTTAAAACAAGAACTGATTTTTTAAATGAATCAGATTTTAAAACATTAAAATATTCTTCTGCAAAAACAAATCTTTCAATAGATTTACCAGAAGGTCATATATGGCATAGTGGAGAAGCAAAAGATCCTAATGGTATAGGATTTACTCCTAATATTCCTACTGAGGAAATATATGGTATGCCACATAAATTCGGTGTAAACGGTACAGTTGCTAGTACTAAACCACTTGTTTTTGGTGGTAATATAATAGATAACTTCACTATAACATTTGAAAATGGTAGAATAGTAGATTTTACTGCTGAAAAGGGATATGAAACTCTTAAAAATTTAGTAGAAACTGATGAAGGTTCTCATTATATAGGTGAAGTTGCTTTAGTTCCTTTCGATTCTCCAATATCAAATACAAATACTATATTCTACACTACTTTATTTGACGAAAATGCATCTTGTCATTTAGCAATTGGTTCAGCTTATAGATCTTGTATAAAAAATGGAAATGATTTAAAAGATGAAGATTTAGATAAAGTTGGTGTTAATGACAGTTTAACTCATGTAGACTTTATGGTTGGTTCTTCTGATATGAATATTACAGGAATAACAAAAGATAATAAAGAAATTGCTATCTTTAGAAATGGTAACTGGGCTTTTTAATTTCTAATTAAAAATAATCCACAAATATTGTTGAAATATAATAAAAAGTTATCCACTTATCTACAAGTTTATAGATAACTTTAGTGAATAAATAAAAAACACTGTATGGTTTCGCTACTCCATACAGTGTTTTTTATTGTTGACGATAAATTGATAAATATTTCCATTTAAATCACAAAATCTACTCGCTACTTTAGATTATTGAGACTTTTCCTTGGTTAATATTATATACAAAATATACATCTTAGTATACACTAAATCCAAAGATTTTTAAACAGTTTTTTTAATTTTATAATATAATTTTTGCTATCTCTATTGCTGACTTAGCATCTTTAGCATAAAAATCTGCTCCTATTTCATGTGCATAATCCTCTGTTAATACAGCTCCTCCAACAAAAATTTTAATATTAGGTATCCTTTTTTTCAGTGAAAAAATAGTCTTTTCCATACTTTTTACAGTAGTTGTCATCAATGCACTTAAACCTACTAATTTTATATTTTTTTCTACTGCTTTTTCAACAACTTTATCCACAGATACATCTCTTCCAAGGTCTATAACATTGTAACCATAGTTTTCTAGCATTATCTTAACTATATTCTTTCCTATATCATGAATATCCCCCTCAACTGTAGCTAATATTATATCTCCTTTTGAAACTCTCTTTTTTTCAGTATTTAATGATAAATTTTCTTTAATAACTTCTACTGACGATTTAACAGCTTCTGCTGATTGTATCATCTGTGGCAAAAATATTTCTCCTAATTCAAATTTTTTTCCTACTTCATCTAATGCTGGAATTAAAATCTCATCTAAAATATAATTTTCATCATAATTTTTTAGCATTTCTTTAGTTTTATTTTTAGCATCTTCTTTTACACCTTTTACAACAATTTCAAAAAGTGAACTTTCTAAATCTTTTTCACCACTTTTTATTTCTTTTTTATCATCTAAATTACTATAATTTTCTATAAATTTTGTGCATCCTTTATCTATATTTTTTATAACCTTGTATGACAACATTGCTCCCATCATAATTTCATTATTTGGATTTATAATAGCTAGATCAAGTCCCGCATCTAATGCCAAAGTTAAAAATGCTGAATTTAGTGCCTGTCTGTTTGGAAGACCAAATGATATATTAGATACCCCTAGTGTAGTTTTAACACCTAATTTTTTTACTTCTCTCATAGCTTTTAATGTTTCGTATGCTTCTTCTTGTTGTGCTGAAACTGTTAAAGTTAAACAATCTATATAAATATCTTCTTTTCTAATTCCAATTTTTTCTGCTCTTTTTATAATTTTTTTAGCTATTCTTACTCTATCTTCTGATTTTTTAGGTATTCCATTTTCGTCAAGAGTAAGACAAACAACACAAGCTCCATATTTTTTTACTAATGGAAGAACAGTATTTAAAGATTCCTCTTTACCATTTGCAGAATTTACTATTGCTCTTCCATTACAATATCTAAGCCCTGCTTCTAAAGTTTCTAAATTCGATGAATCTATTTGTAATGGAGTATCTATAATCGCTTGTATTTCTTTTATAATCTCTATCATAGATTTTTTTTCATTAATACCAGCTACTCCAACATTTACTTCTAAAATATCAGCTCCACTATTCGTCTGTTCTATAGCTAATTTAATAGCATAATCTTTTTTACCAATCATCAACTCATCTTTTAAAATTTTTATTCCTGTTGGATTTATTCTTTCTCCAACTACTTTAGGTTCATCGATTTTTACAACTTTATATGGAGAACATACAGCACTTATATATCTATTTTTTATTCTTCTAATATCTGTATTACTTATATTATCTGAAATTAACTTTATGTACTCTGGATCTGTTCCACAACATCCACCTATTATACTAACTCCACATTCCATAAATTTTTTAACACCCTTTAAATATTCTTGTGGTGAAATATTATAAATAGCTTTTCCATTTTTAATTTCAGGAAGTCCTGCATTTGCTTTTACCATAATCGGTAATTGTGATATACTGCATATTTTTTTTACGATTGGTAATAGTTGTATTGGTCCTAAAGAACAGTTTACACCGATTGCATCTACTCCCAACCCTTCAATAGTATATACCATACTTTCAGGCAAACATCCTGTAAAGCTTCTTCCATCTTCATCAAATGTCATAGTTGCAAAAATTGGTAAATTAGAATTTTCTTTTGCTGCTAGTACAGCAGCTTTCATTTCATATAAATCCATCATAGTTTCTATGACTATTGCATCTACTCCTGATTTTACACCCCGAATTACTTCTCTTTTAAATATTTCATACGCTCTATCAAAGCTAAGAGTTCCTATTGGCTCTACCATTTCTCCTATAGGCCCTATATCAAGTGCTATAAATTTTTCTTTATCTGATTTTGATTCTTTTATAGCTTCTCTTGCTGTGCTAACAGCTTTTTCTATAACTTTTTCGACTGTATAACCATTTGGAAGTTTTAATTCATTACATCCAAAAGTACAAGTGAGAATTATATTTGAACCAGCATCCAAATATTTTTTATGTATATCTTTTAATATATCTGGATTTTCAAATGCAAAAATTTCAGGATTCTCTCCCATTTTAAGACCATTTCTTTGGAGCATTGTTCCCATAGCACCATCAAATATTAAAACTCTATTACTTTTTAAATACTCTCTAATTTTCAAATTAAACCTCCAGCTATTTATCAAAATCAGTATTTTTAATATCTTTTTTATATCTACAATTATTATAATTATTGCAAATATAACAACTTTTCTTAGGATTTTTTAATATATTTTTATTTTCATAACTATATACACCTATAACTGCATTTACAGATTTTCTAGGTATCATAATTCCTTTATTATTTAATGTTATTCCTATTCTTTGAGACTCCAGAATATTCAGAATTTCTTTCCCATAATCAATGGATAAATCGCCATATCCTGGACTATATCTCATAGTTAAATTTTTATTTATACTTTCTTTTTTTATGAGTTCTTCTATATAATCACATATTTTTTCTACAAATGTAGTTGCAACTGCGTCCATAATCAGACTATTTGACAAGTCTACATACTCTTCTTTTCTTATTTCTTTATCAACCCTACATCCTATCGTCACTGCCATTAAAATACATGATTTGCAATCTTTTAATAATTTTTTAATATCATTACTTTCTATTATTAAATTTGTTCCTTCAATCTTTATTTTATTATCTATATATTTAATTGGATAAATTCCATAAATTGCTTTAGGAGTTATTATCGATTTTACCTTTTCAATAGATTCATCTAATCTTTTTAAAAAACTGCTATCTATTTCTTGATTTTTATATTGGAGATATCTAAGAACTTCATCTTTTTCTATAGATATCTCCTCTTTTTTTATACTATTTATTATGCTCATTTATTTTTAGATTTTTTAATTTATAATCTAAAATTATTCTCCATATATATTTAAAGAGAATCCTTCTTCTAATGCTTTTTTAGCATATTCTTTTGCACCAAATAGAGATAAATCTCTGTAGTTTCCACATTCTACTGCTGTAGCTGCTGGTATTTCCTCTGCATCAAGAACCATTTCAAGCGCTTTTTCAAGACCTTCTTTAACATAAGAAGGTTCTACATCTCCCCACATTATTAGATAATAACCTGTTCTACATCCCATTGGAGATAAATCTATTATACCATCCATAGTTTCTCTTAAATTTGTTGCTAAAAGATGTTCTAATCCATGAAGTGCTGCTGTACCAAATGCTTCTAAATTTGGTTGTAAAAATCTTAAATCAAATTTTGTTACTTTATCACCATTTTTTCCATCTAATACACAACATTTTCTAACATAAGGTGCTTTTACTTTTGTGTGATCTAATTTAAAACTTTCAACTTTTTCCATTTTCTTCCTCCTATATTACAATTCTAAAAATTTAAATTATTTTAAAAAAGCTCTCCATATCTATTTGATAAGAAGAGCTACCCTTTTATTTTATAAATCAGTATCACCAATTTAACTTTTTAATCGGTGTCGGGTTACGCTGAAATTCTTACCCGATTTTATAATTTTTTAAACTGATTTTTATTATATATTATATCCCTTAAGTTGTAAAGTTTAGCAACATTGATTTTGCAGTAAATTTTAATTTTTGCAATTAATTTTATTTAATTCCTATCTATTATATGGTATATTAAATTAGCTATATAAAAAAATCGATACGAGGATAGTGATTATATATGTATAATGATTTAAAACACTATAATTTAGTTTTTATTGGATTCATGGGAGTTGGAAAAACAACTATTTCTTCAAAAGTTTCAAAAATACTTAATAGAGAAATTATCGATACAGACAAAAAAATAATAGAAAAATCAAATATGGAAATATCAGATATTTTTAATCAATTTGGTGAAGAGTATTTTAGAAATATAGAATCAAATATCATATCAGAAATCTCAACTAAAAAAGATGTTATCATTTCATGTGGTGGAGGTTCTGTTATAAGAGAAAAAAATGTATCTTTATTAAAAGAAAATGGTATAATAATTAGACTAACTGCAAATCCTCATACTATTTTTAATAGAGTTAGAAAATCAAATTCTAGACCTATTTTAAAAAATAATATGAATGAACAATTTATCTCTTCTTTAATGAAAAAAAGAGATTTAATATATAAAAATGCAGCTGATATTACTATCTCTACTGATTATAAAAGTATAAAAGAAATTTCTAAAGAATGTATTGAGAAATCTATTCAATTTATAAAATATAATAAATAATTAAAAGGAAGGTGAATCTATTGGCAAAAAATACATTACAAAATCTTTTAAGTAAATCTAGAAAAGCAATACAAGACTTCAATTTAATACAAGATGGCGATAAAATAGCTGTAGGTCTTTCTGGTGGAAAAGACAGTATGGCTCTTCTTCATGTTTTAAAAACATATCAAAGATTTTCTCCAGAAAAATTTGATTTAATGGCAATATGTCTTCAGATGGGTGGAGTTGATAACTCAAATTTACATGAACTATGTAAAGAATTAGATGTAGAATTTCATGAAATACCAACTGATATAAAAGAGATAGTTTTTGATGTCAGAAATGAGAAAAATCCATGTTCTCTTTGTGCAAAAATGAGAAGAGGAGCTTTAAATGACTATGCTGTAAAATTTGGTTGTAATAAAGTTGCCCTTGGTCATCATAAAGATGATGCCCTTGAAACTTTTTTAATGTCTATGGTATATGAAGGTAGAGTGAGTACTTTTTCTCCAAAATCATACTTAGATAGAACAGGGCTTACTGTAATTAGACCTATGGTTTATGTAGAAGAATATCTTATAAAGAAAACAGCAGAAGAGATGAATTTTAAAATAGTTAAAAATCCTTGTCCTGCTGACGGAAATACTAAAAGAGAATACATTAAAAATCTTATAGCTAGACTTCAAGATGAAATGCCAGACTTCAAGAAAAATTTATTCGGTGCTATGAATAATCCAGAACAATGTTTCCTTTGGGACAAAGACGCATTAAAAGATGTTCATTTTAGTCGTTAATTATGAGAATATATATAAATAATTAAAAAGAACTTTTCAATTTTATAAAATGAAAAGTTCTTTTTATTTTATATATACTTCTATGCGTTATATAACTAGAATACTTTTTTATTTTTTAAGTATTTTTAACAAATACTAAATAGAAAGTTATTATCTCTTATATAATTTTTTATTCAGTTCTCTCAATAGATTCTACAATAGAGATATTTCTCATCTCAACAAAAGGCAGATAAGAAACCAATGCCCCCAATACAACATTCATTAAAAATACTCCTGCAAATGTAATTGGATTTACCAAGAATTTTGGCGAAATCAAAAACTCTTCCATAGGACTGTATATTCCCCAACATACTATCAGTGCAATAACTATTGAAATCACAGCAGAATAAACTCCATACATAAAACCTTCAGATAACACAATTTTTCTAAACATCTTATTATCTGCACCAACAGCTCTGATTATTCCAAACTCAGCTCTTCTTGAAACCATGCTATATTTGATATTATTCACTATATTGATAATACTGATTAAGAATAATATCCCTATAATCGCATTTATAAACATTTGCTTATTTTCTTCCATAGCAGCTAGTGTCATTCTTTCCTCAGTTAAATCAGCAAACACATTTCCACTAGTTCTATTCGCTATAGTTAAAATTTGTTTTGCTATCTTTTCTCTATTTGCATCGTTATTCATTTCTATATTTACAATCTGAGCATTTTTATATCCAGAGAATTTTTCAAACTGCTTATTTGATAAAACTAGATTTACAGAATTATCATTCACATAATAATCAGAGTAATCCACAAGTTCATTTACAATACCCACAATTTTAAATTCTTTTGTGATATATTTCCCATCGTTGTCAGTCATTTTAAAATATTCCTCACTAGAAATACCATTTTCTCTAAAAGTAACCTTCAATTTATCTCCAATATCTACACCTACTGTGTATTTGCCATTATTCTTTGGAATCATTGCAATAGCTACTTCTTCATTGTTCATCTTTTTTAAATCTATATTCCCTTTATCTAAATGTTTGTTCAATTTTTTAAGAAGAGTGTCATTATATCCGTATACTCCAGATTTCAAAATCTTATCCCCATTTCCACAATCTACTAACATTCCACTAAGAACATTTTTATTATATGGATCTTCATTTCTCTCTTTAAAGTATTCCTTATCTAAAATCTGATTCTCTTTTAAAAACATCCTAGCATACAGACTTCTTATTTCATCTACATTTTCTACACCTTTTATACTTCTAATATCCTCTATATCCTTAGCTGAATATCCTGCATACATAGGTTTTGTCGGAATCATACTTATCTTAAAATCTGTATTTACCCTTGATATCTCGTCTAGTTTATTCTGTTGGTCCTTCATCAGGTCAGAGTAAAATGAAGAAGCTAAAAACATCACACTTCCAAGACACATAGAAATCAGAGTAATTGCAAATCCGCTCTTATTTCTAAGAACATTTTTCATCGCCATTTTTATCTCAATTGGTATAATTTTACTATAAGAAAGGCTATTATTTTTTCTTTTTATACTAATTTTATGATTTCTTTTTTTATTTATAGAAGATTTTATATTTCCTCTAATTTCATCAATTGGGGAAATTCTCTTTATTTTCCAAGCCAAAAGAGCCACTATAAATACAATTATCAACAAAGATACAATAGCTGCAAATCCTATTATTTCAATGGGTAGGCTAATCATCGACAATTCCACAGTACTTTCGGTAAATATATTTCCCGAAATTTTTTTAAGCAATACTGCTACAAAGTAACCCATCGCCACACCTATTGGAAGCGAAAGTATCCAAATTAAAAGAAGCTCTGTTAAAAGTAGTTTGACTATATCTGATAATTTTCCACCTATTGCTCTAATCACACCGTACTCTGAAATTCTCTGTATTATAGAGATATTGAATACCCCATAGATAACTATTGCAAGTACAATAGCTGCTGCAACTGCCGAATAGATTAAGTTATAATCAATTTCTTCAAGCTGCCCCATTGCATCTAATAGCATCCTATTTACACTAATTCCCTCATCATCAAGACCTAAAATATCAGAAATTTTATAAATATTTTCTACAATATTTTTATCATCTTCAAATCTTACATAAGCATCTGTTTTTTCGTTGCTCTTTTTCAAATCTCTATTTAAAAAAATCTCCATAATACCCGATGACTTAGCATTCACTCTATCTCTCAAAATTCCAGATACTACAAAACTTTCCTTTTTATTTCTTCCATATAAATCTATTGTTATCTTTTGACCAACCTCAGACTTTACTCCTAAGTTATCCAAAACCCACTTCTCAATAACTATTTCATCTGCCCTTTTAGGAAAATTCCCTTTTACAAGCTTCGTATTTTGAAGACTTAACCATTCTCTATTTACGCTTACAATATTCATTAAATCCTCACTATCGGGAGTAGATGAGTCATAATATGTTATAAGCCCAAGTTTTCCTATATTATCTTTTGGATTATCATATATTCCATTATTTTTCATATTTTCAATATCATCAACTTGGCTATCATTTAAGTCATTATATCTAACAAAATAACTTCCCAGTTCGTACTCGGTCTGTTTAATATTTTGTTCCTTTGCACTAAATGAAAGAGATCCAACTCCAACAATAAGTGCTATACCAAGAACAATACCTATCCCTATAGAAATAGACCTATTTTTATACTTTTTAATATAAGATTTTCCTACCTTAAAATACCACATAAAAAAACCACCTTTCTTCAGATTATTTGTTATCTTTTAATTTCCTCTACTCCAATAATTTAAGTAATTTATTACTTTTAAATTATCATCTAAGAAAATTTTTAACAATATAATCTGTTTTAATGGTGGTTTTTACTGTTTAAACAGCAATTGGTATCATAATCCTTACCTTAAAACTGCTTTCATCATAATTTATTTTCATGTCTCCGTTATAATTTTCTACACAACTTCTTACATTATCTATTCCTATTCCATGAATAGACTTATCTTTTTTACTAGTCAAAATCTTACTTCTATCTTTTTTAATCTCATTTTCCTTTGAGTTTTCTACAATTAAAAGACTAAAATTATTTACTATGTTATTGCTGATTTTTATATATCTATCGCTATGTTCTACTTGTAAACACGCCTCTATTGCATTATCTAAAAGATTCGATAAAATCGTACAAAAATCTGTCATATCTAAAAAATCATACCTAGAAAAATCTACCTTGCACTCAAAATTTATACCATACTCATCACACATACTCTTTTTGTTCTTTAATATCGAGTCCGATATTATATGACCTGTATTAAACTCATTTCTTACAGATTCATATTTTTTTAAACTACCCTCAATTTTTTGTATGTACTCAACAGCTAGTTCAGAATTTCCAGATTTATATAGCTCATTTATACAAATTATGTGATTTTTTATATCGTGGTACATCTCTCTTACCTTTTGATTTTCCCTACTAGATGCTATATAGTTCTTTACTTCTTTATCTACACTTTCTCTAAGTATTTTATTTTCATTCCTTATCTTATAATCTTTAATAATTCTACTTACTATTAAAATAATACATATATTAGATAATAAAACTAAAAAAGTAGTAAGTATACCGTATTCAACCAGATTACCTATATCAAGCATAGTCATTGAAATCATCTTAAAAATTCCTATTATAACTAAAATATTCAATACAAACATCAAAATTATATATAATCTTATTTTTTCTTTATTTTTCTTGCTATTTAAAATGTATAAGTATATTACTACAAAGAAAATTGTTATTATAACTGACATAATCCTTGCTTCAAAATATGGATAAATTCCATCATTCCCTTTAATAACTATTCCGTTGTACACCAATTTATTCATATCTTCAACTATAAAATCTATTGATTTTTTTATAACTAATTCTACAATCATAAAATAAGATATTACTTTTACAGCTATTTTTTCTTTTGGACTAGAATAATTTAAAAATGCATATATCATATATGCTATTGATTTTAATAAAATTCTATTATCATCCATAATATACTTATAAAAAATCAAATGAATAATGAATGTTATTGCAAAAAAACTAACCCATGAAAAAACTTTTGATTTACTTCTGATTTCACAAAAATCCATTGCGATTTTTAAAATCAAATAATAAACTATGAAATCGGCAAAATTAAATACTATCCAAAAGATATTTTCTATCACACCCACCTCCGAAAGAAAACTTTATATTTTTATATAAATTTATACTATTTTTATTATCTCATTACTTTTTCTATATAATCCATTACTCTTTCTTTCAACTCTTTTATCTTATCTCTACTTATCATAACCTCATTCCCAGCAACTATTGCAGTTCTTCCCTTTATACTCTCAATCCTAGAAATATTTACAATATATCCCCTATGTAACCTAAAGAAAGTATCACTGTCTAACTTTTTCTCCATACTTCCTATAGTTTTATATATCTTATATACATTTTTCTCTGTATGTACAAGAAGATTTCTCCCATAAGTTTCTACAAAAAGTATGCTCTCTGTAGGAACAACCACTATCTTATCAGTATTCAAATCATTAATGACTATGCTACTTTCTTTATTATCCATAATCTCCTCTAAACACTTTCCAAAATGTCTACAGAAATCTTCATATCCTATTGGTTTTAATAAATATCTAAATGCCTTAACTTCATATCCATCAGCTAAAAAATCAGGAACTGCTGTGATAAATATTATCTTCAACTTTTTGTTCCACTCTCTAATTTTTCTAGCCACATCCATTCCATTAATACCATCCATTTGAATATCTAAAAGAACTATATTCAAATTTTCTCTATAACTTTCATCACTTTCAAATCTATCTAAAAAACTCTCTCCATTATCAAATTCTTCTACATTATACTTCTTTTGTTCTAAAATTTTTTTGAGAAACTCTTTTAATTTATCTCTATATATCTTTTCATCTTCACAAATAGCTATCGAAATCATTTCCATTCCTCTATTCTTAATAGTCTGTTTAGTATAATAATATAACAAACAAAAATATCTTGCAAAATATATAAATTTTTAAAGTTAATTTACATTATAATTTCTTTAAGTAATCTACTATTCAAAATAATAATAAAAATTAAATTTCTTGAAAAAGATTACATTTTTTCTATTTTTAAAGAATCTGTTTATCTGAAGGTCCTTTTATTTTTTAATATTTCCATAAAAAAAAGAAGTATCTCCTATTTTGGGATACCTCTTTATTATTTAATTAATTATCTATTAGCAAATTTTTCAGCTATTTTAACAACTACTTCAGATGCTTTAACCATAGAACTTATTACTAATAATTCATTTCTACTGTGGAAGTTTAATCCACCACCGAATATATTAGGGCATGGAAGTCCCATTTTAGATAATTTAGATCCATCTGTACCACCTCTTATAGGTATAACATTTGGTTCTACATCTAATTCTTTCATAGCTTCAGTTGCTATATCAACAATATGCATAACTGGTTCTATTTCATCTCTCATATTGTAGTACTGATCATGTATTTCTACAGATACTCTACCATCATATTTTTTAGTTATTTCAGCTATCTGATTTGCGAAGAATTCTTTTCTTGCTTCAAATTTAGCTTTATCATGGTCTCTTATTAAGTATATCATTTTTGCTTCATCAACATTTCCGTTGAATTCATTTAAATGATAGAATCCTTCATATCCTTCAGTTGTTTCTGGTCTTTCATCTTCTGGGAATAATTCCATAACTTTTCCAGCTATGTATAAAGCATTTACCATTTTATTTTTAGCTGATCCTGGATGAACATTTTTACCTTCTATAGTTACAGTAGCTAATGCTGCACTGAATGTTTCGAAGTTTAATTCACCTTCTGCACCACCATCTAAAGTATAAGCATATTTAGCACCAAATTTTTCAACATCAAATTTGTCTGCTCCTCTACCTATTTCTTCATCTGGAGTAAATCCAACTTTTATATCACCATGTTTTATTTCAGGATGATTTACTAAATATTCCATAGCTGTCATTATTGCAGCTACACCAGCTTTATCATCTCCACCTAATAAAGTTGTTCCATCTGTAACTATTATATCTTCTCCAACAAATCTTTTTAATTCTGGAGTGTCTTCTACAGTTGTTACTATTCCTAAATCTTTATTTAAAACTATATCATTTCCATCATAGTTTTCTATTATTATAGGATTTACATTAGTTCCTGATACATCTTCATTTGTATCCATATGTGCTATGAATCCTATTGTGTCTACACCTTCTGTATTTCCTGGTAATGTAGCCATTAAGTAGCAGTTATCATCAAGAGATACATCTACTAACCCTATTTCTTTTAATTCTGCTTCTAAAACTCTTGCTAAATCAAACTGTTTTGCAGTTGATGGACAAGTTTCACTTGTTGAATCAGAAGTAGTATCAATTTTAACATATCTTAGTAATCTTTCTAAAACTTTTTCTTTCATAATTCTTACACCTTCCATATATAAAAATATAAATTTAAGGTCTGCAGATTTGACTGTAGAAAACCTTTCTTCTTTAGTATAACAATTATTACCTATAAAAACAAACAGAAAAAATATTTTTTCCGAAAATTTTTATTATTTTTTTAAGTTTTCTTATTTCTATTTACTTTTTATTTTTATAACAATATAAATAATTATTAATAATATTAAAAAGAATATTGTATTAAGGATAGATATTGCCGTCATTAAACTCAAATTATACTTTTCAAATAATGTTAAAAGTGGAGATAATATGAATGTTGAAAAATCCCATAGTATATGCATTATTAAAGGTAATATAAAATTTTTTGTCTTTATATATATAAGACAAAACGATATTGATAATATAAATACAGATACCATTCTTGCTACAGAATACCCATGATACAACATAAATAGAATAGATGATACAAATATAAATAAATATATATCTTTTTTATTAGATTCATCTTTAACAATATATTTAAAAGTCAAAAATCTGAAAAAAAGTTCTTCTATAAAAATAACAAGAACTAATGAAAATATATACATTAACCCCATATTATCAATACTAATTTGTTTAGTATTTGATAATATATTTTTTATATTAATCGCTCTATTTCCCATCATAATAAATTCTACTTGGTAAACAAACGTAGATAATATAGCTACTAAAAATAATATTATTAAAGCAAAATATATATTATCAAAATTATTATATTTTATTGTTTTTAAATCAATTTTAATTTCTTTATAATCTGCTTTTAATATAAACTTTCCAGACAATATAATTAATAAGCTAAAAATAATATTTCTAATAAATATATTTTGATGTTTATTTAAAATATAAAAAGTTGACAATGATGATATCAGAACAGAAGATAACAAAATTAAACTAATTACTAAAATTTCTTTTGTTTTATAAAAATATTTAGTATTCATAGCTAAACCTCCTATAATATATCTTTTCAAAAATAAATATATTTAGTTACTAATAAAAATCTTTAAAAATATTATAAATAATGTACATATAAATTTTATTAAAGGCATACTTAGCTACACAAAAAATTAACCTCATTTATTAATTTAAAACTTTAAAAATATATCTACATTTACTATACTCTATGGTATAAAATAAATCAATCTAGAAATAACTACTAAAACAATTATCTTAAACTGATTAATTTTGCTCATCTAAATTACTCCCTTTGAATATATATTAATATATTACTTATATACTATTATAAGAGAAAATGAGTAGAACAGTAATTATTGAATTTTTTCTTAAAATAAATTAAAGTATATATTTGATTTTTTAATAGTATCTCCTTTTTTAATTTGTTAGTATAATTATTAATTATAACAAAAATAAAAAATATAATTATTAATCCATCGACACTTGGAAATGCATATCTTCATTGACTTCAATCATGAGTCTGAAGCATAGAGCAGATAGTAGTTATTCTTTTGTTTTTTCTAAATATTGACTTTATTAACATTAAAAAAGGGGTCTCATAAAAATATGATATCCCTAAACATTATTTTTTTATTTATTTTAAGAAACAATTTAATATCTGCTGTTCTGCTTCCTCTTCAGTTAATCCTAAAGTCATCAGTTTTAATATCTGATCTCCTGCTATTTTACCTATTGCAGCTTCATGAACTAGCATAGCATCTGGATGCTCTGCTGATATTTCTGGTATTGAGCTAATTTTAGCATTCCCCATAAGAATAGAATCACATTGAACATGGGCTGAACATTGATTTTCACCTATTACTCTTGGATTAAATACTTGTACAGAATTATCTTGTCCAACAGTACGAGATATAACTTGAGCTGAAGAATCTTCTCCTTCAAGTACTACTTCCATATTTGATTCTGCAAATTGGTCATCATGAGTAAGTAATCTTTCAAGTACAACTATTTTAGCATTTTTACCTAAAGTAGCTTCCATATCTCTTTTTGTAGAGTCAACTCCTCTTATCTGAACAGTTTCCATTTCACAATATGAGTCTTCTTCCATTTCAACTATTGTAACAGGATTTAATATTCTTTTTCCTCCACCTTTAGTTCCTTCTCCATAATGTTTTTCAGTATATTTTAACTTTGCACCTTTTTTAAGAACAAATCTGTGAACACCATCATGTTGACTATCTTCACTACCACAGTTATGTATTCCACATCCTGCAACTATTGTAACTTCTGCATTTTCTCCTATTATAAAGTCATTGTATACTTTATCACTAAATCCAGATTGAGTTACTATTACTGGTATATGAACATCTTCTGGTTTAGAATTTGGTTTTACAATTATATCTATTCCTGGTTTGTCTGTTTTAGGAATTATGTCTACATCTTTAGTAGATTTTCTTTCTATTCCTTCTCCATTTTTTCTTATGTTAAATGCTCCAAGTAATGGACTTCCCATTCTCATATCGGCTACTTCTTTTAATAAATCTATATCAACTCTATCCATTATAAACCGCCTTTCCCTGTATTTGACATACAGTTCCATTTACTTGATTTAATATTTCAGGAAGTACTTCATCTTTTGTTCCACTTGTTTTTATTTTACCATTTTCAAGTACTATTATCTGATCTGCAAGTTCTAATATTCTTTCTTGATGAGATATTATTATTATTGTTTGATCTTTTTCTTCGTGCATTTTTTGGAAACTTTCGTTAAGTTTTCCAAAACTCCAAAGATCTATTCCCGCTTCTGGTTCATCAAATATTGATATTTTTAAATCTCTAGCAAATAATGTAGCTATTTCTATTCTTTTCATTTCACCGCCAGATAAAGAGTTATCTACTTCTCTATTAAGATATTCTTTTGAACATAGTCCAACAGCTGCTAGATACTGACAACAATCTTCTTTAGGAAGATCTCCTCCATGAGATAATTTTAGTAAATCTTCAACAGTCATACCTTTTATTCTAGGTGGTTGTTGGAAGGCATAACCTACTCCCATTTTTGCTCTTTCAGTTATATTTTTTTCAGTTATATCTTCACCATCTAAAATAATTTGACCTGAAGATGCCTTAGATATACCCATTATAACTTTTGCAAGGCTTGATTTTCCACCACCATTTGGTCCTGTTATAACATATAACTTTCCTTTTTCAAAATTAATGCTTAAATCATCTATTATATTGCGTTCTATTCCGTTTTCTTCTACTTTAAAGAACACATTTTTTAACTCTAGCATTCTATAACTCCTCCATTCATAGTATATATAAAATATATAGTTTTTAGTCTTTTTATAATAATCTCCAATATATATGTTATCAATATTGTTAGTATTTATCAATAAAATAGATTTCAATTTAGAAAATTTATTTTTATTAATTTATAAAAAATACGGTCATATATAAACATCATTTTTATATATAACCGTATTTTATCTAATATTATTTTTTCTTCTTTTTATTTTTTTTCTTTTGTTGTTCTCTAATTCTTATAGCTTCATCTTTATCTTTTGGAACTTTAGCTGCTTCTAACTTTTCTTCTTTTTTTATTTTGTAATAAAAATAAGATAAATCAGCTATTATAAGTGCTAAGTATACAGCTGTAAATATTATTGAATTTTTATTTAATTCAAAATTATAGCTTTTATAAAAGATAAGAACAAATATAGGCATTGAGAATAAAATTCTTAACGCTGGATTTTCCCTCATTTTCCCCGTTGCCAAAAATCTATAAATATTTATATCCAATTTATAATATTTTTAGTTTTGACATACTCCTTTCCTTACTTATTTTATTTGAATAGATTTCTAAGTTGATTTGCTACTATATAATTAGATCCTCCACCAACTTGAGATATCTTATTTACACTTTTTCCTATTAAAGCAGATTTTTGACCCTCTGATAATGTATTTCCTGCTAATATTATTGGAGAATTTGTCTTAGCTGCAAATGCTCCTACTGATAATCCATCTATTAATTTATCTTCACCTTCAGAACCATCTTTTACTACAAAAATATTTTCAAAGTTTGATTGAGTATAGAACTTCTTAATTATCTCTGCATTAGTTTCTTTTCTATTTTTTCCACTTATTCTTTCAGGATTTTTTAACAGTTTTTCTGTACTTTTCGGAACTACTGCATCTCCACCTATTATATAAGATTTTTCAATATTTTTATTTGATAATATTTTTTCTGAACCTGGAATATTTCCTTTTTTATCAGAAAGTATTATAGGTATTTGATTTTGACCTGCTGCTGCTCCAAAACTTATAGCATCTGCTAATCCTGATTTTCCATTTACAACAGCAACTTTATTTATATTAACTCCTATATTTTCCATTTCTTTTGCTATAGATATTCCTGTTTCATATCTATCTTTTCCAAATATTCTTTTTACAGATATTCCCATAGATTCTAACTGTTTTTGAACTGTTTTTGATATAACAGATTCACCACCTATTATATATACTTTTTTTGTATTCAGTCTTTTTAATTCATTTTTTGTAACATCTTTTAGAGTATTTTTTTCTGTTAACAATACTGGTGCGTTTTTATATGCAGCAAGAGGTGTTGCTGAAAGTGCATCAACTATCGCTCCTCCATTTGCAACTACAACTGTATCTGCACTATTCCATCCTCTTTTACTTGTCTTCACAGCTGTATCATATCTATTTGAACCTATTATATCATTTTCGTTTATATTTTCTTTAGTAATAGCCTTTATTGCAAAGTTGATATTATCACTATTATTTCCTTCATTTTCATCTACAAATACTCCATCGATTAACTGGAAACTTTCTCCTTTATTAGCTTTTGCTTTGAACCAAGGTACTTTCTCTGCATTTCCTTCAGCAAATAAAGTAGCCATATTATTATTTTTCATTTTTACAACTATAGCACCTTTTCCATAAGGAATTTTAACAGAATTTACAGGAATAGTTACATATCCTGTTTCATTTATTATTCCTGATGCAAGAGGTATTAAGTTTTTATTTTGAGGAACACCATTTTTTACAGGAGCATAATATATATTATATTCACTTCCTATAGAAGTATTTCCTATTGTTACTCCTTCAATACTCTCATTTTGACCTTTAAAATCAAATACATTTGCTACAGCAAAATTCTTTCCTCCAAATTCCATATATCCACCTTTTTCAAGTTGATATATTTTATTTCCTTCTTTAGATATTTTTTTTACAGAATAATTATCTCCTGCCCGAAGAATAGTTTTATCTTCATATGATATCCAGAAAAATCCGCCTTCTGAATTATATGGACCCCAACTATTTTTTACTAACCATGCACCATTATTTTTAGGTTTTGCTTTTCCTGTGAAATGATCTCTACTATAATTGTCATCCCAACCAACTATTGTAACAGCATGATTTTGATCTTTATCTTTATCTACATAATATGCATCTTCATCTTTACTTGTATATTCCTCTGAGTCTGCATATCCAGATACAACTCCACCATATTTAGATATAGCATTTTTTATATCATTTCTATTATTATTTATGAATATAGCATCACTTGCTAAATATCCTGTTCCTTTTGCTGTTTTCATATTTGAAGGCATTTTATTGTGTGTATTATATCTTAATTCTGATTCAAGTTTTGGTCCATCTCCTGATGCAAAATATCCCATAGATAGTAGGTTAGATGTACCTTCTTGATCACCTACATTCCATCCATTTATTCCATCTTTTGCCCACCATCTCATATGTTCTTCTGATAAATCATAATCTCCATATCCATTTGTAGCCATATAAGATTCCATTCCTGCTATTCCTGCAAATGCCCAACAAACTCCTAAATTTTCTTGATCTCTAATACCTGTTACTTTCCCAAGTTTTCTTGGATCATAATCTTTAGGTAAAAATCTATTTATTTTTGATGCATTTCCATGTATACGAGTACCCTCTATTTCAAAAGATTCTGGTATTCTTTTTGTTTCATCTATTGTTCCATTTTCTACATCATCTATATAATCTTTAAATTCATCTGTAGCTTCTAGTTGCTCTATATGAAGATCTTTATCTTCTATACTTATACCATTATCAGCAAGTGATAATGGTGCTGAAGAAACTGTTATAGCTGTTGCTGCTAATACTGAAATTACTTTTTTATTTTTTCTCATATCATTCTCCTATTTTTATTATATATTTAAAATTTTTATCTTTGATACCGACATCTTATTTTTCATTATACATTACTTTTATATATATAGTATGAATTTTTTATATATTGACAAAATCGTAATTTTTTAATCACAAATATTTCATTAATGTAACATTTAAAAATTTATAAAATATTGACTTTTACAGTCTTTTCAAGTATTATTGTAAAATATGTGTGTTTTATTTTAGTTTTAATTAGAAAATAATTCTTTATAAAATATTTATAACAATTTTATAAAATGTTTATATTTTATAATTATAATGTAAATATAAATTAATAATAAATATAATAATGGGAGGTGATTCTAATGAAAAAAATATATATAATTTCAACTTATACAGGAACTGTTCTTGCACATTTAATAAGAAGAATTAGTAGAAAACCATATTCTCATATTTCTCTTTCTCTTGATAAAAGTTTAAATACTATGTATGCTTTTGGAAGAATCAATCCTAAAAATCCTTTAATAGCAGGATTTGTTGAAGAGGGAGTTAACAAAGGACTTTATGAAATAAAAAAGAACACTATTTGTAGAGTATATTCTTTAGAAATAGAAGATTATAAATATCAAAATTTAATTAACAATATAGCTAAAGTAAAAGAAAATAGAAATTTATATAATTATGATTTATTTTCTCTAATTACTATACCTCTTGGTATAAATAGACAGCCTAAATTTGGATATGTATGTTCAACTTTTGCTGCTGATATGCTTAAAAAAAGTGATATCCACCTTTTTGATAAATCCTATAATTTTGTTCAGCCAAATGATTTTTATAATTTAAATGGTCTAACATTAGAATACGAAGGATTACTTAGGGAGTATACTGATTATAATATGGAATACAAAATTGATTTTGTCGGTCAAAATAATTTATAAAAAAAAGAACTCTTATCATGTATAAGAGTTCTTTTTTTATCTTTATCTTTATTTATAATAAATTTTTTTCTATATATGTTGCAACACCATCATCACTTATAGAGTCTGTATATTCATCTGCCACTTCTTTTAACTCTTTTACTGCATTTCCCATTGCTATTCCATGACCTGCTGTTTCAATCATTTCAATGTCATTTCTTCCGTCTCCAAATGCATAAGAATTTTCTAGTTTTACATCTTCAAATTCTATTGTTTTTAAAAGTCCTATTCCTTTTGAATTTTTCTTAGGATACATTTCATATACTTCACCTGGATAATTTTTAAAACAATTAAATTCTTCTCCATCTAATGACTTACAATACTCGCATCCTCTTTCATCTGATGGGAACATCTCTATTTTAAATACATTAATATTTTCTAATTCAAAATTATTTTCTAAAAAGTCATTTGATATATCATATTCTTTATAGTATTCTAAAATTCTTTTAAACTCTTTTTTTACATAACTGTATTTTTCACCTTGTAAACAATAATCTATATTTAATTTTTCGCAGTTTTCAACTACTTCTTTAACGATATTATTATCTATACCACTGAAAAATCTAGTATCTCCATTTATAAGTACTTGAGCTCCATTTCCTAATACAAAGCCATCAAATCCAAAGTTAAGTAACTCTTTGTTTAAAAAAGCATATGGTCTTCCGCTAGAAACAAATGCTACATTTCCTTTTTCTTGAAAATCTCTTATAGCTTTTTTTACCCTATCACTCATATCCATAACGCCTATTGTACAATCTATAATTGTTCCATCTACATCAAAAAATGCTGCTTTTTTCATTTATTTTCTCCCATCTAATTATATAAACCTCCTCGACTAAAATCGAGCGTTCTAAAAGTTTAATAAAACCTTTTCTTTTTTTATATAAAGTAAAAGCAGCCTGTATATTTTAGGCTGCTTACTTTTTATTATTTAAAAATTATTATCTACTTGATTCTTCAACTGCAACTGCAACTGCAACTGTAGCACCAACCATTGGGTTATTACCCATACCTATAAGACCCATCATTTCAACGTGAGCTGGAA
>NZ_JARIBH010000011.1 GCF_029264495.1 Peptacetobacter sp. | reverse complement strand
TGGATCAGATAGACATGAAACAAATGCTGCTGTTATAAGAAGATTCTACCCTGAAAAAGATTTAAATGCTTTATTTGTAGCGAAATCAAATGAACTTATAGATGCACTTAGTTGTGGTTCTTTAGCTGCGAGAAAAAATTCTCCTATTCTTATAAATCCAACTAACTATGTGTCAGCTAGACATAAAGATAACTTAAATAGATACAAAACAGAAAGAGTTTATCAAGTAGGTGGAGGAATAACTTCTAAAGTTATGACAACTATAGCAAATAATGTATCAAAACATAATGTTACACCAGATGATGAAACAGGAAATAGTGGTTCTGGTGGAAGAAAAGTAGTACTAGATGCAGGACATGGTGGTTCAGATTCAGGAGCTCCATCAAATGGTAGATATGAAAAAGACTATACTTTAAAAACTACACTAGCAACAAGTGAATATTTAAGAAAAAAAGGTGTTAATGTAGTATTAACAAGAAGTGATGATACATATATCTCATTATCAACTAGAGCAGAAATTTCCAACAGAGTAAAACCAGATTTATTTACAAGTATTCACTATAATTCATTTAATGGTAGTGCAAATGGAACAGAAGTATATTATAATGTAAGAGATAAGAATGGTGGTATAACAAAAACTGCCGCTTCAAATATATTAAATAGAATAGTGAAGAGATTTGGTTTCTTTAATAGAGGAATAAAAGTAAAAACAAATAGCAGTGGAACAGATTATTTAGCAGTTTTAAGACAGAATAAATATCCAGCTTTATTAGTTGAGTGTGCTTTTATAGATAATGAAAAAGATATGCAAAAACTTAATTCAGATGCAAAAATAAAAGACCTTGGAGCAGCAATTGGTGAAGGGATAAATGAAACTATAAAATAATTAAAATTTATTAGAAATCATTAAATACATCTAAGTTAATTCTTAGATGTATTTAATTGATTATTTATAAAATTACGATGCTATTAAATACTTTTTTCTCAAAAGATAGGAGAATTTATAGTATGAAGAAAAAAATTACAGCAATATTGATGATTTTGATTTTAGGCATAATTTATTTATTTTCTGGAAAAGTGATTAATAAATTATACCTAAGAGGCTATGAAAAGGAAAAAATTCAGGG
>NZ_JARIBH010000059.1 GCF_029264495.1 Peptacetobacter sp. | reverse complement strand
ATGCTCAGATAAAAGCTATAAAAGATAATGCTGATACTAAAGGAATATCTATATCTAAAGTAGGATATGGTATTGCTGAAAGTGTTATAAACACTATAGCTGAAAAAGTTGGTTTAATAAAATAAATCAAGATAGTATAAAGTGTTTATTATAAATAATGTAAAGTAGCACAAATTACTTATAAATAAAATAGCACAAATTACTTATAAATAATGTAAAAAGACGAGGAAAATTCCTCGTCTTTTTAATTTTAAGATATTAATTAAATTATAATAGGCTTATATTTTTATTTGAAATATAAAAGATATTTTTTTTAATACAAAATTTCATATTTAATTAAATAAATATAAAAAAAACTTAATATAAATTAGAATTAAATTAAAATGATTATAGTATAAAAAATAAATCGAAATAAAATATTAAAAAAAATAGTAATTAATATGTTGTTTTTTATAATTGATGTGATATAATTGTTTACAATAGGATTCGGTAAGATAAAAAATAATTATATTAAAAAGGAGATGTAAGCTAATGAAGAAAAAATTATTATCTTGTGGTTTATCAATTGCATTACTTTGCAATACGGTTACTGTATTTGCACAAAATAATGTAACTACTAAAACTGAAATAAGACAAGAAAAAAGCACTGAAATTCAACCTCGTGTTGATATAGACATGGGGAAGGTATTTAATGATTGGAAAAACCTTCCAGGAATACCAGGTGTAGGATACAATGCTTATTGGCAATATCATGCATCTGAAAATAAAATAAATACTACAGCCAATGTTGGATTTACAGGTTTTTATAATCCAGATCTAATGAAATTCACAACAGGTACATTAGAATATCAGATGCAAAATAATGATGGAGATACAGGAGGATTTATTTGGGGATTACAAAAAAGTCAAAAACAAGGTAAAGATGTATACTCTTTCTACATATATGAAGAATGTGGAGCTCACAATAAATGGACTATAGCACGTATAGATGAATGGATACCTGCTGATAATAATATAGCACATATAGGTCCATTATTCCACGGTAAACTTGATTATGATTGGAATAAGAATACAGGTATTTATCCTGACCATCAAATAGATCCAAGTACAGTTGGGGCAAGTGCAAATTTCTCAAAAGGTGTAAAATTAGCAGAAGGTGATTTACCAGAAGGTTCTAGATACCCACAAAAACATAAAGTATCTATAGAAATAAAAGAAAATTCTACAAAAATAAGTCTGAATGATAAACAATTAGAAGAAGTAAGTATTCCTGTCAAACCAGGTTCTTTTGGACCAGTTTCTTGTAGTAATCCATCAGTAAGTTTCTTTGACTTTAAAATGGAAGCAGCACCAGACAATACAGCATTAACTACACAGTTTGATTATAAAGTAAATGGAAATGTAGTACAAAATGATAATACTATTGTAGATTTTGGAAGTAAATTTGAAATAGATGATAAATCTCAAATAGATACTCCAGCAACAATAGTTGGTAAAGAATGGATAGTAAAAAAAGATGGAACAGAAATATATAGAGGAAGTACTCCATATACAGGATATGCCAATGAAGAAGGAACATATGAAACTACATTAATTAATACAGGAAGTAACGGTCTAACTGGTACTGTAACAAAAACTGTAAGAGTTGCAAAAAAACCTACAATAAATATACCAGATAGTATAGTAATAGAAGGAAAAGATAAATATAATAAAGATGATTTAAAAAATGGTGTTACAGCAACAGACAAAACAGGAAAAGATATATCAGGAAATATAGTGATAGATGATAGTAAAATCACAGCAGCTAATGGTGAGCCAGGAAAATATGATGTTACATATAAAGTAACAGATGAATATGGAGTAACAACAGAAAAGACTGTAGAAGTAACTGTTATAGAAAGAATACCTGGATTAGATATAAACAAAGCACCAAAAATAAATATACCAGGTAATATAGTAATACAAGGTGGAGATAAATATAATAAAGATGATTTAAAAAATGGTATTACAGCAACAGATAAAGAAGGAAATGATATATCAGGAAATATAGTGATAGATGATAGTAAAATTGATAAAGAACATTCAGGAACATACAATGTTATATATACAGTAAAAGATAAAGATGGAATAACAACAAAAGTAGAAGTTCCTGTAAAAGTAGAAGTAAAAGTTCCTGGACTAGATATAAATAAAGCACCTAAATTTAATGTTTCAGGTGATTTAAGTATAATAGAAGGCAATAAATATGATCCAAAAGATGCAATAAAAGATAATAAAATAACTGCAACAGATGGAAAAGGAAAAGATATATCAAACAAAATAGAAGTTGTAAAAAATAATGTAAAACCAGATGTACCAGGAAAATATGATGTTACATATAAAGTAACAGATGCAGATGGTATAAGCAAAGAAATAACAGTACAAGTGATAGTACATAAAAAATCATATGATAATAACACAGGAAACAATGTAGATACTGATAAGATACAAGGAAATAATAGAATAGAAACAGCAGTAGAAGCTAGTAAAAAAGTGTATCCTTCAGGAACACCTGTAGTTGTTTTAGCAAATGCAGAAAGATATACAGATGTTCTTACAGCAAATCCATTTGCAATACAAGAAAATGGAGCAGCATTACTAACATATAAATATGATATTCCTAAGAAAACAATGGAAGAAATAGAAAGATTAGGAGCTAGAAAAATATATATAAGTGGTGGATATGATGCAGTTTCTAAAAAAGTTGTAACTGAATTAGAAAATAAAGGTTATGATATATTTAGATTTGATGGTGTAAATAGATATGATACTGCTAGAAAAATAGCTATAAAAATAAGAGAAAAAGGAAATAAAAATATGGCAGAACTTGCATCAGGAGAAGATTTCCCAGATGCATTATGTATGGCACCATTAGCAGTAAAAGATAAAGCACCTATATTGTTAGCTAAAAAAGATTCTATACCATATTATACAAAACAAGCATTAGCTGAATGGGATATAGAAAATATAAAAATAGCAGGACTTGATAAAGCAATATCTAATAATGTAGAAAAAAGTTTAGAAAAAGGATTCAAACTATCAAAAGATAGTAAAAAAGATTCTGAAGTATATACAGGAGCAAAATCAATAAAAAGAATAGGTGGATATGATAGATATGAAACATCATCAGCAATAGCAAAAGAAGCATATCCAAATACAAAATTAGGTGTATATGCAACAGGAGAGGATTTCCCAGATGCATTAATAGCAGGAAATTATGCAGGAAGAAGAGAATCAGCAGTACTTTTAGTTAAAAAAGATGTTTTACCTGAAAGTATAGAAAAACATACAAAAGCATCTTCATTCAATAAAATAACTGTAATTGGTGGAAAAGATGCAATTAGTGAAAAAGTAATAAATTCAATAAAAAAAGCAATAAAATAGTTAAACTATATTTATTAAAAATTAGTATAATATAAATTTATCCTTTTGTTAAAATAAAGCCGTAGATAAATGTTAATGAATTTATCTACGGCATTTTTTTAATAACTATTTTTATATACAACCTTTTCATATATAATATAAGTAGAGAAGAAATGAAAGGAAAATTAACTATGAAAAAAATAAAAAGAATAGCTTTATTATCGAGTATATTTATGTTAACAACAATGACAAATATATTTGCTGAAACAGGAATGAAAGTACAACCAAAATTAAAATGGTCAGAGATACTTTTAGGGATAGGTGTAGGTGTGTTTGTAGCATCAGTGATAAAAACTGTTAGAGAAGGTAAGAAAACAAAATCAACTGGAATGTATGATAATAAAGGAGCAAAAGTACCTCCTATGAAAACAAAAAAGAAGAAAAAGAAAAAATAGTAATATATAAAAAGTTGGTTAGAGGTGTATAGTGTGAAAAAAGAAAATAATAATCACAGTATAGAAGAAAATATATCTTTAGAAGAAATAGCTCAAATAGTGGAAAATTATATACAAGAAGAAGATGTTCCTATATATGATGGATATGATGTTTCTATAGAAGATATAGAGGGAGAAATTGATAATAATAAAAATAATATCCACAAAAATGAAGAAATTAAAAAAGAACCTATCATTAAAGAAATTAATAAAAACAAAATTGAAATTAATAAAAATAAAATTAATGAAAAAGAAAGTAATAAGAAAAAAGTTAATAAAAAAGAAATTAATAAAAAAGAAATTAATAAAAAAGAGCAAAATCATATAAAAAAAGAATTAAATAAAAGATTTATATCTATAGATATTATTAAAGGAATAGCAATAATAACTATTATACTTGCATCAGGCTTAGGTGTGTCTGATGAATTACCAAAATATTTATTACTTTCAAGTTGGAATGGTATTAAATTTGTAGATTTAGGAGTACCTGTACTAGTATTGGCTACTTGTTTTATGATTCCTTCAAATATTGAAAGAGATTTAAAAAGAAAAATTTGCTATAAAGATATTATTATAAAGAAATTAATTGTAGGAATTAGTACTTTTTTAATAGGCTTACTTTTAAATGTAATAACAAGTTCTGATATTAATCATTTTAGAATAATGGGTATTTTACAATTTATAAGTATTGTATATATTATAGTAAGTTTGATATATATTGTATTTAGAAAATTTAATTTAAAGATAAATGTATTGGGAATTATATTGTTGGTATTAGGTTCAATTGGATTGATATTATATTTTATCATTTCAAAGAAATTTGGAAATGATATGAAAAATTGTCTTGCACTTTTTGTAGATTCAAGGGTTTTAAAAGGTCATTTTTATACGTTTGAAAGATACGGAATGATTTCTACAATTTCAGCGATTTTTTCAGGTATAATTTCTTTATCAGGAGGAACTTTTTTACTTGATAAGAAAGCAGATGTTAAGGAAAAAATGAATAGACTTATTATTTTAGGAATGGGACTTATTATAATATCTTTAATTCTAGAAAAAACTTGTCCACATAATGTAAATATATGGTCTTCATCTTTTTCATTTATTGTTTTAGGAAGCTTTATGATTGTAGAATCGATAATGTATTTTTTATTTGATTTTGAAAAAAATTTTAAACTATATAAGTTATTTTATCCTTTAATTATGTTTGGGAAAAATTCATTTTTATTGCTAGTTATAACTGAGGTTTTGAAAAATACATTATTTAAATTAAATGTATATTCAATAGCAATGGGTAAAGGTGTGAGTTTTGGAAAATGGATAGTAATAGATTGTTTGTCGGAAATTTTTGGATCATCTAGTAGAGCTATAGTATTTCTTATATTGTATTTAATTATATGTCTTATATCTATGATATTTATACATGAAAATGCAAGTAAAATAAAATCTAAGTAAAAAATATTAATGAAGAAAAATACTATCAAAGATAATACTAAAATCTATTAAAAATAATATTATTAAAATAATACTATTTAATGAAGAAAAAATTTAGAATTTAATCAAAAATATGGCTGAAATAAAGTAATAAAGTCATTTATATTAAAAATTTAGCTAACTATCTATTTAGGTAGTTAGTTTTTTATTTTTATGTATTTTTTTAAAAACTATTGCATTTATTTTATATTTATAGTATTATATAACTTGTCGAAAGGACAGAGGTTCTTAAGATAAATAAATATTGGGGATTCGCCAAGCGGTAAGGCACATGACTCTGACTCCTGTATGCATAGGTTCGAATCCTATATCCCCAGCCAGTTTAAATACTCTATCCTTAGGATAGAGTATTTTTTAGTGAATCTAGCTACTAGAACTTAGATAAACTA
>NZ_JARIBH010000068.1 GCF_029264495.1 Peptacetobacter sp. | reverse complement strand
TATTCTACAATATGTTTCTTTTGAGATATTACTCTCTTAGCTATATTAACAGCATGATCTGATACTCTTTCAAGAGCTGTTATTATATCAAGGAATACAACACCATTATCTATACTACAAAGACTATTATTTAATCTATACATATGACTAGCTCTACAAGTTTTTTCCATCATATCAACTTTTTCTTCTATCTGGAATACTTTATAAGCTAAGTTTATATCATCATTTTTAAACGCCTCTAATGCATTATTATATGCAGATATTACATAGTTGTATATTTCTTCTAATTGATTTTTTCCTTGTTCAGAGAATTCTAAGTCTCCATCTATCATTATCTGAGAAAGTTCAGCTATATTTTTAGCATGGTCTCCTATTCTTTCTATATCATTTACTGTATTGAATAAATTATCTACAACTTCCCTTGAATCTTCATCTAATGGAGTTTTTGATAATTTTAATAAATAATTAAGTATTATTTTTTGTAATTCATTTACAGTTTCTTCCTTAACAAAAACTTTTCCAACATATTCATCAGATTTTTCGATTATGGCAGATATAGAAGAATCTAAACTTTCTTTTGCCTTATTACCCATTCTTAAAGTTTCTTTTATTGTATTTATAAGAGCTATTGAAGGAGTTTCAAGCATTCTATCATCAAGATATTTAACAGTTTTGATATCTTCTTCATCTTCAGCTTTATCTGGTATTAATTTTAAAGCTATTTTTATTATAAGCTTGTTAAATGGAAGTAATATAAGTACAGACATTATATTGAATAATGTATGTGTATTTGCAATCTGTCTAGCAACATTACCTGGATCCATTTTTGTTACAATAGATACCACTGGTCTATTAAGGAATATTAAGAATAAAGCTGTTCCAAGAACATTAAATATAAGATGCATTACAGCTGCTCTTTTAGCATTTTTATTAGCTCCTATACTTGATAAAAGAGATGTAACACAAGTTCCTATATTCTGACCATAAAGTATTGGTAGTGCTGCATTTAAAGGTATTATTCCTTCTGCTGCGAGTGCAACTAACATACCCATAGAGGCACTTGAACTTTGAACTATTGCTGTAATACCAAAACCTAGTAATAATCCTAATATTGGATATTTCCCAAATGAAATTAACATATCTGTAAATCCTTGATAATCTCTTAAAGGTTCAACAGCACTTTTCATAAATTCCATACCTGTAAATAACATACCAAATCCAATTAATATTTCTGATATATGTTTTATTTTTGGATTTTTTCCAAATAAATATAATACTATACCTATTCCTAAAGCTATCGGAGCCATTCCATTTAAGTTAAATGATACTAACTGAGCTGTTACAGTTGTACCTATATTTGCTCCCATTATAACTCCTATTGCCTGTTTAAGCGTCATTATTCCGGCATTAACAAAACCAACAACCATTACTGTTGTAGCACTAGAACTCTGTATAACAGCTGTTACACCTGTTCCTACAAGTACACCCATAAATATATTACTTGTTAAAAGTTTTATAATTGCTTTTAATTTTGTCCCGGCAGATTTTTGTAATCCTTCTCCCATAAGGTTCATACCATATAAGAAAAGTCCAAGTCCTCCCATTAGACTTATTACTATATCCAAAAAAATCTCCTCCTCTATTATAGATTTTTTCTGTCTCAATTTATTGCATATCAAATTTATAATATCAAATTAAAGAATACTTTAAGTTAAATTTATGTTAAAAATATTAAATTTAGGCGATAATATTTAACATTTATTACATTTATTGTATATTCTTATATTTTTCTATAATTTTTTCAGCACATTTTATTCCATCTACTGCTGCTGTTACTATTCCACCTGCATATCCTGCTCCTTCTCCACAAGGATATAGGTTAGAAATATTCATAGATTCTAAAGTTTCTTCGTTTCTAACTATTCTTATTGGCGCAGATGATCTTGTCTCAACTCCAGTAAGAACTGCATCATACATGTCAAATCCTTCTAATTTTGATCCAAGTTTTATTATACCCTCTTTCATTGTTTCTGTAACAAATTTTGGTAAACATTCATCTAGAGATGTTAATTTTATTCCAGGTTTATATGAAGGTATAACTTTTCCTAAGTTCTTAGATTCTTTGTTATTTATAAAATCTCCTACCAACTGAGCTGGTGCACTATAATTTTCTCCGCCTAGTTTAAATGCCAATTTTTCATATTTTCTTTGAAATTCTATGCCAGCTAAAGGATTATCACTTTCAAAATCTTCTGGTGATATATTTACAAGTAATGCACTATTCGCATTTTCTTTATCTCTACTGTGTTCACTCATACCATTGGTAACAACTTCATTTTCTTCTGATGTTGATGCTATTACACTTCCTCCTGGACACATACAGAATGTATATGCTGTTCTACCATTAGATGTATGCTCTATTAACCTATAATCTGCTGCACCCAATCTAGGATGATTATAATATTTCCCATATTGAGACTTATTTATCATTTCTTGAGGATGTTCTATTCTTGCACCAATTGCAAATGGTTTTGGAATAATTGTTACACCTCTTTTAAATAACATCTCATACGTATCCCTTGCACTATGTCCAATCGCTAATATAACTGTAGATACATCTATTTTTTCATTATCATTTATAACTATACTTTTTACAGAATTATTTTCTATATTAATATCGGTAACTTGAGATTCGAATCTAACTTCCCCACCTAATTTTTTTATATCTTCTCTTATATTTTTTACCACATTTTTTAATATATCTGTACCAACATGAGGTTTATGAGAATATATTATTTCTGATGGTGCATCATGTAATACCAATTCTTCAAGAACTTTTCTACATCTGATATCTTTTGATCTTGTAGTAAGTTTACCATCTGAAAACGTTCCTGCTCCACCTTCTCCAAACTGTACATTTGATTTTTTATTAAATACTTTATTTCCCCAGAAATTTTCTACATCTGCGGTTCTTTTATCAACATCTGATCCTCTTTCTATCATAAGAGGACAATATCCATTTTGAGCTAATAATAACGATGCAAATAATCCTGCAGGACCACTTCCAATAACAACTATTCTTCCATTTGGCTCTATATTCCCTTTTTTAACTCCTATATATGATTTTTGATTTACTTTTACTGTATCTTTTGGGTTTCTTTTTAGTATTTTCTCTTCATTTTTTATTTCAACATCAACAGTGTACACAAATGTCATATTATCTTTTTTTCTAGCATCTATTGATTCTTTATATATACTATATCCTACTAAATCTGAATCTTTTATTCTTAGTTTTTTCAATATTAATTTTTTTAATATATTTATATCTTCATCTATATTCATTTTTAAGTTAGATACTCTTAACATGTATTTATTCCCCTTTCTATAACTTTAATAAATTTTTATATTTTAACCTAAAAAAAGATCGTCTAATAAATTATTTAAATAATGCCGAATAGCTAGTGCTATTCGACATTACTCAAATATAATCTGATTAGACGACCTTAACACTTTTTAGTTATAAGACCTCTTATTACTTTCATATTATTAAATACTTTTTCTAAGAAGTTTTCTGCTTCTTCATTGTCTAATAATGTTATTTCAAGATTTTCATTTTTTTCAATACCTTTTGATTTGCAATAATCTTCTGCTATTTGTATTAGCTCTTTTCTTTCTTCTTCTGATAATGAAAAATCTTTATAGTCTATTATTATATATTGTTTTGTATTTGATGAATGGTCCTTATTATAACCTATTTCTATATGATATATTACTGCATATAGATTTTGTTCATCTTTGTAAACCGGTACAGCCGGATTTGATTTTATATAATCTGTAGCCACTGCTATGGCATTTCCTAATTTAAGACTCATATTTATACCCTCTCTTTTTCAGATGTTATATAATCTATTTAAATACATTATACTATAACATCTTATATATCGATATAAAAATTTCCTTATTTATGATATATTTATATAAATTTTAGCAAATATGGTTTACTAAGCTTTTAATTCTTTTGCTCTTTTACCTATTGTGCTTGGACTAACTTCATATTTTTTAGAAACTTGAGCTTGTGTTGTAGAAATACCTTCTTCTTTTTTAACAGTGTATTCAACTGCTGCTGCCCAACCAAATTCAGATCCTTTTATATCTGAATGTGTTTCTTCATATTTTGACCATAAAGATATACATTTTTCTTTATATTCTTCTTCAACAAGTCTATTTATTATAGATTTTACACTATTATCTTCTTCTATATTATTTGTATTTTCTACTGAATTAGATTTCTCTAATATACTTTCTCTAACATAGTTTGAAACTTCTTCATCTAATAATTGTTGTAAATATCTGTAGAATATATGAGTACTATATACTAAGAATATTTTCTTGTTTGGCCAATCACTTTCATTTTGTTTAAATACTCTTTCTACATCTTCTACTATAAACTGTCTAGTTGTATCAACTATCTTAACTGTTATATCTATAAGAAGATTAACTCCACTTACTTCTACAACTCTAGCAATTATACTATCTCCTTCTTCAAAATCTTTTAATAGATTTATATCATCAGTAATTACTTCTTCATCTAAGAAACAATCTTTTAATATTGCTCTTTCTTTTTCTTTCTTTTCTATAGTATATATACTTACAAAAGAATTTATCATACTTTGCATAATTCTTTTTTCATTCTCTGTAGTTTTATTTTCTTGGAAATAAAGTTGAGTAATTGTAGTTGCACTTTCTAATACGAAGTCACTTATAAAATATGTATTGAAGAATTTATTGAATCTAGCCTTTACATTTTCACTGTTTAACATATAGAAAATTTCTTCCGCACTTTGCATAGATTCTTTAAATTTTTCTTCTCTTGAATAATTACATATTTTTGTATATATTTCAGCATATTGCTTCTGAGCTTCTGTTAATCTTCTTACATATCTTTCTCTTTCTACATCTTTTTCCATACAACAATTTTTATATTTTTTTCCACTTCCGCAGTAGCATTTATCATTTCTATTTAATATCAATTTATTTTTCACTCCCTTATTTTTTCAATATTATACACATCTTATTATTCTACCATTATTTGCTTAATCATTCCACAAAAATTTGATTAATATATTGTAAAATATCAATTATAAATAAGGGTTATCTACTTATTTCCAGTATACATTCAAATTTAACTGTATTATTTTTTTTATTTTCTTCTTCTTTTTCTTTCTTTATTTCTTTTATATCTTCTATTATATTTCCTTTTTTATCTTTTTTTGTTTCTATTTTATTGTTATCTGTATTATTATCTACTTTAGATATTTTTATACTCTTTATTTCATTTGATATTTTTTCTTCTTTAAATCTATCTATCACTTTAAAAATATCTTTATATGTTCCAATAAAATCTAAACTTATAATAGACTCTTCATCCCCTTTATCATTTACCAAAAATGAATTTTCTATACTTTTTAAATCCACAAATTCACCTATCATATTTTGTATGTATATCAAATCATCTTTTTTATTACATTTTTTACTATTTTTATTAGAATCTTTTAGAATTTCTGTTTCTTTTTTATACTGCTCTACTTTTTTCATATCTTCTGATATTTGATATTTTTCAGTCTCAAGTAATTCTTTCTTCTTTTCAATTGGGTTTATTATAAAAATTTTAGTTAAAATTAATAGTATTATCAAAAGTAAAATTTTTATTTGAAATTTATTTCTTTTCATTATCCTATTGATCCATAGAATCTATTTCAAAATTATATGGATTTTTACCTTCTATCTTTTTGACATATGAATTATCTAATATTTTATTTTTCATTAATTTTTCTATTATCTTTATATTACTTGCTCTCCCAATTATCTGAACATTGTCTCTTTCTATATATAAGCTATCTAAATTTTCTACTCCTACTGTATCAAATACCTTTCTAAGATTTCCCATATTTATTTTTCTATAATTGTTCTCTTCATTTAATTTTTTCATCTCTTTTTTAGAGTTTTCTAGGACAGAATGGCTATTCTCATTAGAAGCGATATAATTTTCCATATTTCTTATATCCATTAATCCATTAAAAATATTGAATCCTACTAATATTATTAATATTATAGAAATTAATCTAGTTATATCTATACTATTTTTCTTTTCATATTTAAAATAATCTCTTAATTCATCATTTTTAATAATTTTATTCTTTTTAAATACCATATTTTTCACCACTACATAAATAATTAAATTATATCTATACTAATTCTACTTATAAATTTTTACGAACTGCGATGTTACTAATTTATTCTTTTTCCTGCAATGTTAAAATATTCATTTAATGATACATTTTTGTAATTTTTTGTGAACTCTACATCATTTTCAAAATCAGCTCCAGATATTTTGCATAATCTCTTTATTAATTCTATGTCTTCTATTTCGCTATTTCCAACGCCCATTATTCCAAAACAATCAGCAAAAATACTTGTCGCCATTTCATCAGTAAATTCATCTTTTTTTATCACATAACTAGCTTTTACTTTTTGTTTTTCAAAAATAGTTATAACTAAGTCTTCATCTCTAAATTCAACTACTCCTAATTGAAATTCTTCACCAAAATTTATAATATCATCTTTATACATTTTTTTAACCCCCAATTTTTTTATTAGTCTTTCTAAAATGTCAAAATTAGTATGTAGTGACCTATCCTTAATGCCTATTTTATCACATATCTCCAAAAACAAGGATACATATTTTTTAGGAAACAATATTGTTTGTATTTCTGTATACTCATCATTACTTGTTAATAATTTATAATCTATAAAATAATCATTTAATACTCTATTTGTTTCTTTTATTTCTATATTTACAGCCTTTATCCAGTCTTTTCTTTTTATAGATGGATCAACTCTTATATTTTTTACTATAATATCTTTTTCCTGTAAATTTATAAATATAGATTTACAATTACCTAATTTTAACATTTCATTTGATATACATGATGACACTTCTTCTATGTATCTATCTTTTTCTAACTTGTCTAAAAATATTCTATTATCCATAAATATTTTTTTATCTATCTCAGATATTATATTTATTCTATTTTTTTCTTGATTAAAAAAAATTATTTTGCATTTTGTTTTTGTTGGATATATATTTATAATAATACTTTTATTTTTTTCTCTCATATTTTATACATCTCCCATATTAAAATACAATTTTATTTAATTTTATTTTGTGACTTTGGATACATTTCTGCATTACCTACTTTTACAACTATATTTTTATCTTTTGAATTTATATCTATTGTAAATTCTCCTTCTGTACTTTGTGGCACTGGTTCATTATTTAAATATCCTTTTTCTACTAGATTTTTTACTGTTACTTGTTCTGATGGCATACCTTCACTCATCGCTATTGTAGCTGCTGATGCTATGTTAGATGCATTTGTATAATCTATATTTTTCTTTGCATTTTCCTCTACTTTTCCATATTTTATTATCGCTATACTTGCTAATATACCAAGTATTGTTACAACTATTATCATTTCAACTAAAGTAAATCCTCTTTTTTTTGAATTTTTATCAATTTTTTTATTTCTTGAATTTAATAATTTATAAAGTTTCATTTTATCCTCCAAATTATATGTTTTAATATTTTTTATATAGATGTTATTGCATCAAACATTGGCATAACTATAGCTATTATTAAACTACCTATTATAAGACCTATTATTATGGTTAACATAGGCTCAATAAACTTAATCGCTCTTTCTAACATGATATCTAGTTCATTTTCAAAAAAATCATTTATATAAGATAAACTTTTTTCTATATTTCCACTTTCTTCACCATTTTTTAACATAGATACAAACATATTTGAAAATACACCAGATAAATTTATTGATTTTGAAATACTATTCCCTCTATTTATATATCTTATAGATATATTTATTTTTTCTTTAATATATTTATTATCTATTATATTTGATGATGTTTTTATTGATTCAACTATAGGAATTCCACTCTTTATCATTAAATATAAATTTCTTGAAAATGTCGCAGTTACAAACATCATATAATATTTGTTTATTATTGGTAATTTGCATTTTATTTTATCCAATTGTTCTTTAAAACCTTCATTATTTTTTATAGATATGTATAATAGAATTGGTATTGTAATTACAATTGGCAGTAAAATATTCATATATTTTCTTATAAAAAGCATTGTTTTTATTACTATATAACTGAAAAGAGGTGGAGTTATATTATTACTTTCAAAAACAAATGCAAAATTTGGAATTACCTCATACATTATGAAAATTAATGATACTGTCATCATAATTAATAATATTATTGGATATATCATAACTGATTTCAATTTTGATTTAATTTTATAATCTCTTTCATAATATCTTGACATATCATCCATCACTATACTTAATTTCCCTGAATTTTCTCCACAAGCAATCATATTATAAAAAAACTCACTAAATAAGTTGCTTGTTCTAAATGAATTTTCTATAGAATATCCTTTTTTTATACTTCTCTCTATTAAATTAAATTTACTTTTATATTGTTTCTTTTGAGTTTCTCCTATTAAGTATATAATTTCATCAATACCTAACCCTGAATCTAATAAGATTGATATCTGACTACAAATGATTCTCAAATCTTTACTTTTTATCTTTTGAAATTCTTCTATTTTATCAAATATACTCGTATCTATATATTTAAAATTCTTTTTGTATAATAGATACTTCTCTCTCATCCAACACACCACTTTTCAAAAGATTTTTAATACTCTTTTCAAATGTAATCATTCCAGAATCTATGGCAACACTTTTTATTTTATTTTTATCTATATTATCCTTTATATTATTCTTTATATTATTGTCTACTTTCATAATTTCATGAACTGCCATTCTTCCGTCATATCCTCTTCCATTACAAAAACTACATTTTTCAACAATCCCTGAAATGTTTTTACAATGTTTACATTTTTTCCTTATTAATCTTTGAGAAATAACACCTATCAAAGATGCTCTTATTAGATACGGCTTTATACCCATATCATATAATCTTACAATTGACGAAATTGCATCTTCAGTATGCAATGTACTTATAACTAAATGACCCGTTATAGCAGCTCTCACAGCTATTTCAGCAGTTTCTGTATCTCTAATTTCACCAATCATTATTATGTCTGGATCTTGTCTTAAAATTGATTTTAATCCATTTCCAAATGTCAAACCAATCTTTTCATTTACTTGAATTTGATTTATTCCATCTATTCTATACTCTATAGGATTCTCAATTGTTGTTATATTTTTTTCTAAATCCATCAATTTATTTATAATGGAATATACAGTTGTCGTTTTTCCACTTCCTGTAGGTCCACAAACTAATATAATCCCAGATTTTTTAGATATTATACTAGATAAAATTTCCATTTCCTCATCAGAAAAATCTAGTGTAGATATATTTTCTATAAATATATTTTTATTTAAAATCCTCATAACAACTTTTTCCCCATTTACTGTTGGTATTGTTGAAACCCTTACATCAGCAAAATTTTCATTAATAGAAATCTCTAATCTTCCATCTTGTGGTATTCTTTTTTCTGCTATATCCATACCTGATTTTAATTTTATAAAAGATATAATTTCTGGATAAAAATCCATTGAAATAATATCATATAATTCTAATTTTCCATCTCTTCTCATCCTTATTCTAAATTCAGTTTCAAAAGGTTCTATATGAATATCACTTATATTATTATTTAATGCAAATCTTTTTATTTTTTCAAAAAATTTTTGTGCTCTATCTTCACTATTCTCCATATTTGAGTCATATTTTCTATTTATTTTTTTTCTTATCTCATCTTTATCATTATTTTTTATTATTATAGGTTCTTTTCCTGTAACAAATCTAATATCTTCTATAAGTTCTATGCTATTTTCCGATGTTTCTAAAGTTATTGTTGTTTCTGTTTCATCTAATAAATAAGCATTATATTTTAAAGAAAGTTTTTTAGGTATACCGACATTCAATGAAATCACCTCATATTAATTTATTTAAAATTCATTTCATTTTTATTATAGCCATTTTTATTTTATTTATACAAATTTTATTTATTTTATATTATTTTATTTATATTTAATATTTAAATTTTATATTACTATTTTCATTTTAAACAGAAAATTCATTTTTTTATTTCAATTTATACAAAATAATACATATTTATACACATTCATACATTATCAAACATAAATACTTATTTTTATAACTCAATATAGTAAAGATATTTACATAATATTTTGCTATTCTAGTATTGTAGTTATTAATTTTTATGCATAAATATTTTTAATTATTTTTTTATTTTTTTACTATTTTGTATAATAAAGGAGAATTGATATGAATACTGATTTTTATAATAACGTTATTAGTTATGATGAAATTTTAAATCTGATTTTATTAGCACAAAATGGAGATGTAGCATCTAAAAATAAACTTGTTACAGTTAATCTTGGTCTAGTAAATAAGATAGTTTCTAAATTTTCTTTCAGTGGATTTGATAGAGATGATATTTTTCAACTTGGATGTATAGGTCTTTTAAAAGCTATTGATAGATTTAATCCATCTTTAGGATATATGTTTTCTAGTTATGCTGTTCCTATGATTGAAGGTGAGATAAAGAGATTTTTGAGAGATGATGGCATTATAAAGATTTCAAGGGATTTAAAAGAAATAAATTGGAAAGTTAAGAAATATAAAGATTTTTACTTTAAAAAAACTGGTTTTGAACCCAGTTTAGACGAAATATCTAATATTCTAAATATAGAAAAAGATAAAATAAAATCATCTCTAGAAGCAACTGCTTCTGTAGAATTTTTCAATAAATCAAGTCAAAATTTTGATACTGAATATAATAAATTAGCTTCAGAAAATACTTTTTCAAAAAATAGTAATTTTTTACCAACGGATTCTATAGAAGTTAATGAAATTGTTGAAAATTTACCCCCTTTAGAAAGTGAAGTTTTAAAACTAAGATATTTTGATGATTTGACTCAAAAAAAAGTTGGTAATATTTTAGGAATTTCCCAAGTTCAAGTTTCAAGAGTTGAAAAAAAGGCACTTTCTCTATTTAAAAAAGAATATTTTAACTAATAAAAAATGGCCAATCCTTAATTGGATTAGCCATTTTTGTATTTTAAATTATTATAATACTCTAGATGATCCTTTGTAAATTATACCAGCTTTAGCATCTACTGTTATTAAATCTCCATCTTTAACAGTATTTGTTATGTTTGATACAGAAACTACTACTGGTGTATTAAGGTTTAATCCAACTATAGCTGCATGAGATGTCATACCTCCAAATTCAGTAACTATAGCTGATGCTTCTTCTATGTATTTATTCATTTCTTTATCTGTAGATTTAGCTACTATTATATCACCTTTTTGGAAATCTTTTATTTCACCATTGTCGTTTGCAACTCTTGCTACACCTTCAACAGTTCCATTTCCTATTCCTACTCCATTACCTAATACTTCACTTATTACATGAACTTTTATCAGGTTAGTTGTTCCACTTACACCAACTGGAACTCCTGCTGTTATAACAACTAGTTCTCCATTTTTTATATATCCGGCTTTTTTAGCTGCTTCAATAGATTTTTCTATTACTTCATCTGTATTTCCTGCTGAAGCTGATTTTATTGGATATACACCCCACGTTAAAGCAAGTCTTCTCATAACATCTTCATCATTTGTAGCTGCAATTATTGGAGCCTGTGGTCTGAATTTTGATACCATTTTAGCTGTATATCCAGAAGAAGTTGATGTTATTATAGCTGTTGCATTAAGATCTACTGCTGTTGTGCAAGTTGCATGACTTATTGCATCTGTAACAGTTATATTATTTGTTCCTTTTTCTTTTAACATTTTATCATAATCTAATGTCTGTTCTATTCTTTTTGCTATGCTAGCCATTACTTTTACAGCTTCAATTGGATATTTTCCAGCAGCTGTTTCTCCAGATAACATTATAGCGTCTGTTCCGTCATATATTGCATTTGCTACGTCTGTTACTTCTGCTCTAGTCGGTCTAGGATTTCTTATCATAGAATCAAGCATTTGTGTTGCAGTTATTACTGGTTTTGCTAGTTCGTTACATTTTTTAATTATCATTTTCTGAACTATTGGCATTTCTTCTGTTGGAATTTCAACACCAAGATCACCTCTAGCAACCATTATACCATCTGAAACTTGTAGTATTTCATCTATATTTTCAACACCTTCTTGATTTTCTATTTTAGAAAGTATTAATATATCTCCTGCATTATTTTTTTCAAGTATTTCTCTTATAGCTAATACATCAGATGCTTTTCTTACAAATGATGCTGCTATCATATCTATTCCTTCTTTTATACCAAATTCTATATCACTTATATCTTTTGGAGTTATTGCTGGTAAATTTATTTTTACCCCTGGAACATTTACCCCTTTATGATTTTTAACTATACCAGAATTTTCAACTATACATTTTATGTTTCCATTTTCAACAGATTTAACTCTTAGTCCAACTAATCCATCATCTATTAGTATAGTATCTCCCTCTTTAACATCATCTGCTAATCCTTTATAACTTACTGTACATATTTCTTTTGTTCCAACTACTTCATCCATTGTTATTGTAAATTCTGAACCTTCTTCTAAAAGAACTTCTGGATCAGCAAAGTTTCCAGTTCTTATTTCTGGTCCTTTTGTATCAAGAAGTATTGCTATTGGTTTGTTTAATTCTTCTCTTATTTTTTTCACCATATCGATTCTAGTTTTATGTTCTTCATGTGACCCATGAGAGAAGTTAAATCTACAAACATTTAAACCATTTATCATAAGCTCTTTTAAAACTTCTTCACTCTGTGAAGCTGGTCCTAATGTACATACTATTTTTGTTCTTTTTATATCGTTTAACATTTTTTCCTCCTAAGATTATGTATAATTCAAAATAATTATCAAAATACCAACTATTATATAGAAAGTATTTTAGCCATTTCATATAAGTCTTTATTGAAAGTTTTTGGCATTGATAAAGCTTCTTGAATGTCCATATCTATTATTTCATTATCTTTTATTCCAACTACTCTTGCTGATTTTCCTTCTAATAATAATTCAACAGCTCTTGCTCCAAATTTACTTGCTAGTATTCTATCAAATGCAGTTGGACTTCCTCCTCTTTGAACGTGTCCTAAAACAGTAACTCTAACATCTGCTCCTGCTTCTTCTGTTAATACTTTCTTAAGATCTGAAGCACTTCCTACTTTTTCAACACCTTCAGCCATTACTATTATACTGTGTCTTTTTCCTCTTTTTTGAGTAGTTTTTAGTCTTAAAGCTATATCTTCTAATTTTATATCAACTTCTGGAACTATTATAGTTTCTGCACCACCTGCTATACCTGCATATAAAGCTAAATCTCCACAATTTCTACCCATTACTTCTACTATATTAACTCTTTCATGTGATGAAGATGTATCTCTTATTTTACCTATGGCATCTATTACTGTATTCATAGCAGTATCAAATCCTATTGTATAGTCTGTATATTCTAAGTCATTATCTATTGTTCCTGGTATACCTATTGCTGGGAATCCCATTTCACTTAATTTATTTGCTCCATTGAAAGAACCATCTCCACCTATTACAACTAGGCAGTCTATTCCATATTTTTTAAGTACTTTTACTCCTAATTTTCTTCCTTCTTCTGTTTTAAACTCTTCACATCTTGAAGATTTTAATATTGTTCCACCTCTATGAATTATATCCCCAACTGAAGAAAGATTCATTTCTACTAGATCTTCTTCTAATAATCCTTTATAACCTCTATTTATACCATAAACTTTGCATCCATAGTATATAGCTGATCTTACTACTGCTCTTATTGCAGCATTCATTCCTGGTGCATCTCCACCACTTGTTAATATTCCTATTGTTTTCATTTTTTACCTCCTATAAATTACATACTTTAGATTTATTTAAATTTTCGCCGAGGACATTTTTAGTCCCTATTATCTTTTTTTATCCCACACGATTTAAAAAATTAAAATGTCCTTCTAAAAGTCCATTTTTTGTTATTATAACACAAAAACTAGTTAAAATATCATTAAATTTGAATTTTATTTTCCCTTATATAATAAATACATTATGTATGTACACTATTTTAAATATGATGTACTTTTTAATGTATTATAAGTTATATATATACATTTTTCTTATCTTATTTCGCTTTATTTAAAGCATTTATGAGTACTAATAAAAAATATGTATTTTTTTTATTAATTTATATTTATTATTTCTATATTGTATTTTTTGTACAATTCATTTTATTGACTTTGTATAAAAAATATAATATACTATTTCGGTTCACTTTCAAAACAAATTTTATAAATATAAATACATAGGAGGATTTATGGACAAAAATAAACTTGCTCAAAATTTTAATTTTTATAAATTGATGAAATTTAGTATACCAACTATGATAATGATGATTTTCATGTCTTTATATCAAACTATAGATGGAATTTTCATTTCTAATCTTGTTGGTGAATTAGCTTTAACTGCTTTAAATGTAGTATACCCGTTTTCTAGTGTCGTTATAGCGATTGCTGTTATGTTAGCTAGTGGCTCTAGCGCAATCATTGCAATGAATATGGGTAGAGGTGAAAAAGAACAATCAAGAGAAAACTTTTCTTTTATTATATTAGTTGCTATTATTTTATCTATTTGTATTTCAATTTTAACTCTGATCTTTATAAAACCTTTTATATATTTTTTAGGAGCAACTCCTAAGATTTATACTTTGTGTTATGATTATTTGGAAATAATGATTTTATCTACACCACTTGCAACCTTACAATTATTATTTCAAATCTTTTTTGTTACTGCTGGAAAACCAAAGTTAGGACTTATACTTACTGTTTTAAGCGGAATTGCAAATATAATATTAGATGCTCTTTTTATTTCAATATTTAATCTTGGTATAAGAGGGGCTGCAATTGCAACATCTATAGGATATTCTATTACTGCTATATTTGGGATATTTTATTTCTTATTATATAGAAATGGAGAATTGTATTTTGTAAAACCAAAATTTAGAATAAATGTACTTTTAAAATCTTGTATAAATGGAAGTAGTGAAATGGTAAATAATGTAGCTGTTGCAATTACAACTATCATTTTTAATATTGTTGGTATTAAATTTTTAAGAGAAGAAGGAGTTGCTGCAATATCTATAGTATTATATGCTCAATTCTTTATGACAGCAGTGTTTATAGGCTATTCTAATGGTATAGCTCCTATATTCAGTTATAAATACGGTGCAGATGATACAACACAAATCAAATATTTATTTAAAACTAGTATTAAATTCATAATTGTACTATCCATTTTTGTATTTTTATTATCTTTTGTGGTTGCAAAACCTATTGCTATGGTTTTTGCTTCAAATAATAAATATGTTTTAGATTTAGCTATTCACGGATTTTATTTATTTTCAGTTTCATTTTTATTTACTGGAATCAATATATTCGCATCATCATTGTTTACAGCTTTTTCAAATGGATTAGTATCTGGAATACTTTCTTTTTTACGTACATTTATATTCCTTGTTGTGTCTCTTTTATTACTACCTAATTTCATTGGTGCTGATGGGATTTGGTTAGCTGTTCCTTTGGCTGAAACTGTCTCGATTATTTTTTCAGTTATATTTATATATCTATATAGAAAAAATTATAACTTTGTGTAAACTTATATAATTTAAAAAGTCGATGCCATTTTTAAAACATCGACTTTTTATGATTATATAAAAACCTATCTTTAAGAAT
>NZ_JARIBH010000020.1 GCF_029264495.1 Peptacetobacter sp. | reverse complement strand
TGGTTATTATAGCAGAGAGGATACACCTGTTCCCATTCCGAACACAGAAGTTAAGCTCTCTAGCGCTGATGGTACTTGGGGCGAAGGCCCCTGGGAGAGTAGGACGTAGCCACGTAATCTTTTTTTTTATAAAAATAAAAATTAAATTTAAGGAGAATATATGAAAGGAATATCAGAAAGTACAACTATTCAAGCTTTTTTAGATGCAGGGATAGAAAAAATACCATCACTTTTATACGCAATAATATTTTTCCTTATTGGATTAACTATTGCTAAAATATGTAGAAAAGCTGTATCTAGAGTATTAAAAAAATACACAAATGGAAAAGGAATAACAAATTTTATAGAATATGGCGTATATATATCTATAATAGTTATCGCAACACTTAACAGTTTAGATATGATAGGTGTAAAAACAACATCTGTTGTGACTATAGTAGGAGCAGCTGGATTCAGTGTAGGTTTAGCATTTAAAGAATTATTATCTAATCTATCATCTGGATTTATAATATTATTTTTCAAACCTTTTGAAATAGGAGATTATATACAGACATCTGATACAAATGTTGAAGGAACTGTTTCTGACATACAAATATTTAGTACTATTTTAAAAACACCAGATAATAAAACTATAATAATACCAAATTTACAGATAACAAGCAACAATATAATTAACTATACACACCAGAATATAAGAAGAATAGATTTTGTATTTAATGTAGAATACAATACCGATATTAATCTTTTGAAAAAGATAGTTAAAGATATTTTTGAAGAAGATAAAAGGATTTTAAAAGATCCAAAACCATTAATAGGTATAAACTCTATGGGAAATAATTCTATGGAATTTGTAAGTAAGCCTTGGGTGAAAACAGAAGATTATTGGGATGCATATTATGATTTAATGGAAAAGATAAAAAATAAATTCGATGAAAATAATATAGTATTACCATATGTAAATGTAATGGTAAAAGGAAAATAGTAAGAATAAAATATATATAAATAAAGATATAAAACTTATATAAAATAGAAAAATGAACTTAAATTTTATATTTAAACTTGAAAAATAAAGTTTATTATAATATAATATGGACATAATATAAAAAAGCTATGAAGGAGATAAGTAAAGAACAGTTCTTTTTTCAGAGAGTGAGTGGTCGGTGTGAACTCATAAAAGTAGTTTTTGAATCTACTCTGGAGCTTCTAATGAAAATTAGACGTATTCCTACGTTACAGGATTTTGAGAGGAATATATTTATATATATTCAATTAGGGTGGCAACGCGGATAACAGATTTTCGTCCCTTTTTAAGGGGTGAAAATCTTTTTTTATACAAAAAATACCCCTAAAGTTTAAATCTGTAAATTTAAATCAAAAGAAATTGAAAATTTGATATGATTTTCAGAAAATATTTGGAGGTGCAAAATGCTAGATATAAAAAGAATAAGAGAAAATTTAGATGAAATTAAACAAGCTATGCAAATAAGAGGTGAAAAAGAATTTGACCTTGATGCTGTAGTAGCTCTTGACGATGAGAGAAGAGATTTATTAAAAGAAGTTGAAGTATTAAAACAAGAGTTAAATATAGAATCTAAAAAAATACCTCAATTAATAAAAGAGGGAAAAGATGTTTCTGAAGATAAAGCTAGATTAAAAGAGTTATCAGAAACTATAAAAGGAATAGATGTTAAAGTTAAAGAAGTAGAAGAAAAATTAAACTATACATTAATGAGAATACCAAATGTTCCTCATCCAGATGTACCACAGGGTGAAACAGATGAAGATAATGTTGAAGTTAAAAAATGGGGAGAACCTACAAAATTTAATTTTGAACATAAAGCTCATTGGGATATAGGAACAAATCTTGGAATATTAGATTTTGAAAGAGCTGGTAAAATAACTGGTTCAAGATTTACATTATATAAAGGATTAGGTGCTAGACTTGAAAGATCTTTAATAAACTTCTTCCTTAATACTCATACAGAAAATCATGGATATACAGAAGTATTACCACCATTTATGGCAAATAGAGATAGTTTTTCAGGCACAGGACAGCTTCCAAAATTTGAAGAAGATATGTTCAAACTAGAAGGAGTAGATTATTTCTTAGTTCCAACAGCAGAAGTTCCTGTAACTAATATACATAGAAATGAAATTTTAACTGCAGATCAATTACCAATAAAATACTGTGCATATACTCCATGTTTTAGATCAGAAGCAGGTTCAGCAGGTAGAGATACAAGAGGTTTAGTAAGACAGCATCAGTTTAACAAAGTAGAACTAGTTAAATTTGTACTACCAGAAAATTCTTATGATGAATTAGAAAAATTAACAATGGATGCTGAAGAAATGCTACAGTTATTAGGATTACCATATAGAAGAGTTAAAATATGTACAGGTGACCTAGGATTTACAGCTGCATTTAAATTTGACTTAGAAGTATGGATGCCAAGCTACGGAAGATATGTTGAAATTTCTTCTTGTTCAAACTTTGAAGATTTCCAGGCTAGACGTGCTAATATAAAATTCAAAAGAGATAAAAAATCTAAAGCAGAATTTGTACATACATTAAATGGATCAGGATTAGCTGTAGGAAGATGTTTAGCAGCTATACTTGAAAACTATCAGCAAGAAGATGGTTCAGTAGTAGTTCCTGAAGTTTTAAGACCATATATGGGTGTAGATGTTATAAAATAATAAATTAGATAATTTATAATATAAATGCTATTGTAATAAAAACTTTTATTACAATAGCATTTTTTTGTTTTTGACAAAGAAATCTTTAGTATTTTAATAAAAAATAGACATTTATAAATAAGTAATATATAATAAGAACGGTTTATTTTATTTTAATTAAGTATTATTTCTTTATTTATAAAATTAAACTTTAAAAATACAAATTCTAATAAGAAATATACAAATCATAATTAAAATAAATATAACTAATATCGGGGGATATTAAATTAAAAAATGGAGGTGAAATTCAAAAATATAAAATATCATAGAAAACTAGGGGGAATAGTTATGAAAACTAAAAAATCTAAAAAGATACTCAATATAATATTAGTATCGATTTTGTGTATTGGCATTTTAAAAATAGATGCATTAGCGTATACACAAGAGATAACAAAAGGTTATTATGATGATAATAATATTTGGAAAGAAGGTACACTTGAACAATCAATACCAGAAGGAATAAAAGTAGATAAAACTGCTGAAAAATTAGATAAAAATAGATACAAGATAAATTTGAAAGTTATAACTGAAAAGAAAAAAGATTTTGTAGTAAATAAATCAGCTACAGTTTTACTATTGGACACATCTGGTTCAATGATTGCAAGAAATAGACTTGAAAATGCAAAAAAAGCGGCTAAAAAATTTATTAATTCATATGGTGGAGATGAAAATAGAGAAGGAAGATATTTATCAATTGTAAAATTTAATAAAGATGCAAAAATAGTACTTAATTGGATAGATGTAGGCAATAAAAACGGTAAAGAAAAAGCTTATTCGGTAATAGATAATTTAAATGCTATTGGAGGAACAAATCTTCAATCTGGGATAAAAGAAAGTGAGAATTTATTTGATGAAGAAATAGTAAAAGATATAAAATCAAAAGATACTATTATACTTACTGATGGAACACCAACTTATTATATTGATAGATATAACAATATTTTAGGAAATGGATATATGGGAAGTAAAAAAATAATAGAAGAGACAACAAAAGAAGCAAAATTACTTCAAGAAAAATCATCAATTTACACAATATGCTATGGTGTTGAAAATAACTATACTTATAGAGATTATTGGTCTGATGATATTGAAAATGGACCTACAATTGGAGATTTTCTAACAAATTACATAGCTAGCAAGCCAGAAAGAGCATACAATGCAGATAATGCAAATCAATTAAATGATGCTTTTGATGATATAACAACAGAAATAATAAGTGGAATAGATGGAAAGGAATTAAAGGTAGTTGATAAAAGTACCGAATTTGTAAAAATAAATACAAAATTACCAGATAGTGTGATATTAGATAATGAAAATAATTTTATATGGAACTTAGATAAAACAGAACCTTTAATAGAAGATGAAAATAAAAAAACAGTCTATACTTATGAAATGACATATGAAGTATTAGTAGATATAGATAATACTAATTTAAAAGGAAATAAATATTATCCTTTGAATGGTGATACATATGTTATGATAGGAAATCAGAAAATAAAATTTCCGATACCTGCTATAAAAGTAGAAAAAAAATATGTTCAGCCTATAATTTCTAATAACCAGAATGAAAATAATGATTATCAACAAGAAAATATTGATAAAAGAATAGAGGGAAACGATAGAATAGATACATCAATAGATGCAAGTAAAGATTTATATCCAAATGGAACAGATTCAGTAGTACTTGCAAACTGTGAAAGATATACAGATGTACTTACAGCAAATCCATTTGCAGTACAGATAA
>NZ_JARIBH010000013.1 GCF_029264495.1 Peptacetobacter sp. | reverse complement strand
GAAGATCAAAAACAATTTGGTGAAGATCTAAATATTGATGAAATAGAAAATGTTCAGCTAGCTTTTTCAACAGATAAAAACTTTGGACAAATGGATTGTTATTTTGATAATGACAAAGTATATGATTTTGAAGATATGGACGAATTTATTGAAGCTGTTATAAGAGCTAAAGAGGATATAACTAAAATTGATTACCTAGTTACTGTAAATGGCGAAGAAATAGCAGCATTCTGCGAAGATGTTCCGTTTTTAGTAGATGATATAAAAATAATAAGTAACGAATTAGATGTTGTTGTTGGAAAAACAGTAGCAGAAGTTGAAAAAGAAGGTAATTTACATCTTCTAAAAAATCCAGAGATTTGGGATAGTAAAGAAGCTGTTGAAAACTATAATCATTATATAGCTTTGATAGAAGCAGGATATCATCCAAGCGAACCTGAAATGAATATTACAGTGGATTTTGACAGAGGACTTTCTGTAATAGCTAAACTAAGTTTTTGTGAAGATGGAAGTGAAGAAATAGAATATTTAGATGATAAAAAAATATACATATCAAATGAAGATGAATTTTGTGAAATATAGATATACAAATAAAAAGAGAGGATAAAATCCTCTCTTTTTTTATTCCAACATTTCCAACATTTTTCCGACGGAAATTTAAAAATCTAATTATAATCATATGTTATTATTTATAATAAGATATTAAGAAAAAAATATAACAATCGCATTTTCAAAATGTTATCGATAAATATGTGTTAACAAAAATTAACAACTATAAAGACATTATTATAATGTTTTGATATAATATATTCAAGGCTGTATGTATGGTTTTGAAAAAAAGTATGTTATATAATAAACCATAGTGGATTATAAGAAAGGTTAGGAGGTGCTGATTAATATGGGTAATAAAAATATTTCGATGGCAGTTATAAGAAGACTACCTAAGTACTACAGATATTTAGGAGAACTTTTAGACAATGATGTTCAAAGAATATCATCAAAAGAATTAAGTGAAATAATAGGGTTCACAGCTTCTCAAATAAGACAGGATTTAAATAATTTTGGAGGCTTTGGACAACAAGGATACGGATACAATGTAGAGGCTTTACACAAAGAAATTGGTAAAATATTAGGGCTTGATAGACCTTATAATGCAGTTTTAATAGGTGTAGGTAATTTAGGGCAGGCTATAACAAACTATTCAGGTTTTAGAAATTCAGGATTTGAAATAAAAGCATTATTCGATGCGAATCCAAGAATGATAGGCTTAAAAATAAGAGAACTAGAAATATTAGACTCTGATATAATAGAGGAATATATAAAAGAACATGAAATAGATATAGCTATAGTTTGTATACCAAAAAATGGTGCTCAGGAGTTAATAAACAGAATCGTGGGAGCTGGAATTAAAGGTATATGGAACTTTGCACCAATAGATCCAGAAGTTCCAAAAGGAATAATAGTTGAAAATGTTAATTTAACAGAAAGCTTATTTACTCTTTCTTACTTAATGAAAGAAAACAATGAAATAAAAAAATAAGTGTAAACTAAAAATATCAACTAAAATTGAACTTTTAAAAAATGAAAATAAAAAAAAGACTGATAAAAATCAGTCTTTTTTATTTACTCAAATTATTCAGCCTGAGGAGCTCCAACTGGACAGACTTCTGCACAAGCACCACATTCAACGCAAGTATCAGCGTCTATTACGTACATGCTATCTCCTTCAGATATTGCTCCAACTGGACATTCAGCTGCACAAGCACCACAGCTTACGCAAGCATCAGATATTTTGTATGCCATTTTATTTTCCTCCTAATAGTTATAAATTTATTGTAACTACATTATAACAAAAAAAAACTATGATAACAATTAAATTAATTGATGAAAATCAAATAAATTTTGATTATACAATCTAAGGCTAGTTAATTCAATACTTACGGGAGTTAGAACAAAATTTATTGGTAAATAATGATTATTTTTTGATTATAATTAAAGATAGAGAATGATTTTAAATTATTAATTTCATATATAAGAAAATGTGTTAAAAAAATTTCAAAATAAAAAAATATAGAAAAGAGGTGAAGAAGCTATTTTTATTTTGATATATATTAAAAAAACAAAGTAGTATAACATAAATACATTAAAAATGATATACTATATAGCGTATATTTATATAAATATAAGTTTAAATTTTAAAAATAGAGTAAATATAAAATGATATCAAAATAAAGTGGCTATACTTTTGAAAATTTATGCGCTAGTAGGTAAAAGTGGAACAGGAAAAAGTTATAAGGCATTAGAAATTGCTTGTGAAAATAATATAAATTATATAGTTGATGATGGCTTGTTTATAAATAACGGTAAAATAATAGGAGGAATATCTGCAAAGCAAGCAAATACTAAGATTGAGGCAGTTAGAAGAGCTATTTTTTTAGATGAAAAACATCGGGAAAACGTTAAGAAAAAAATTAACGAATTAGAGATAGAAAATATATTAATTTTAGGAACTTCTATTAAAATGATAAATAAAATTTGTAATGCATTAAATTTAGGGAAAATTTACAAAATAATAGATATAAATGATATAAGTACAAAAGAAGAAATTATAGCTGCGTTAGAATCTAGAAAAAAAGGAAATCATATAATACCTGTACCGACAGTAGAGATAAAAAATAGAATAAATGGATTAAATAAATTGAATATAAATCCCCTTAAAAGATTCTTTATGACTTCAAATAAGAAAGCTGTAATACTTGAAAAGACAGTTATAAGACCATCTTTTAGCTATATTGGGAAATTTTATATATCTTCAAAAGTGCTAAAACAAATTATAGAATACACAGTATACCAAGAAAAGTTTATAGATAACATAAATAGAATAAATATATCTAATATAAGTGATAAATTAGATATAAAAATTAGTATAAATATAAATAATATAAAAGTTTTTACAAATTTGGAAAATGTACAAAAAGACATCAAAAAGAATATTGAAGAAACAACATTAATTGATGTGGGTAAAATTGGATTATATATTAAAAAAATAAAGAATAAATAGTCGAATAGTAATATAACAAAATAATTTGGAAAACGTTATAAAATGTTGTACTATTTTTAAAAAAGTATGTTATAATCAAAATATGGACGCGGGAAAATGATTTTTCAAGCGTGAAAGTTTATATGAATATATTTAAGAGTATTTAAGGGGGCTTACACAATGTCAGGAAATGTTTTTGAAAATGCACAGGCACAGGTTAAAAAAGCGTGTGATAAATTAGGAATGGAACCTAATGTTTACGAATTATTAAAAGAACCTCAGAGAGTTATAGAAGTAAACATACCAGTAAAAATGGATGATGGATCTATAAAAGTATTTAAAGGATTTAGATCTCAGCACAATGATGCAGTTGGTCCAACAAAAGGTGGAGTTAGATTCCATCCAAACGTTTCATTAGAAGAAGTAAAAGCTTTATCTATATGGATGACTTTCAAATGTTCTGTAACAGGAATACCATATGGTGGTGGTAAAGGGGGAATAATAGTTGACCCTAGCCAGTTATCACAGGGAGAACTTGAAAGATTATCAAGAGGATATATAGATGGAATATACAAATTAATAGGTGAAAAAGTAGACGTACCAGCTCCAGACGTTAATACTAATGGTCAGATAATGTCTTGGATGGTTGATGAATATAATAAATTAACAGGAACTAGCAGTATAGGTGTTATAACTGGTAAACCAATTGTATTTGGTGGTTCTTTAGGAAGAAATGAAGCTACAGGATTTGGTGTTGCTGTAACAGTTAGAGAAGCAGCTAAAAAATTAGGAATAGCTATGGACGAAGCTAAAATAGCTGTTCAGGGATTTGGTAATGTTGGTGCTTACACAGTTAAAAACATACAGAAATTAAATGGTACTGTAGTTGCAGTTGCTGAATGGTGCCCAAAACATGGTTCTTATGTAATATACAAAGAAGATGGTTTAGATTTCCAGGCTATGTGGGATCACAGAGCAGCTAATGGTGATTTATACGACTTCCCAGGAGCAAAAGTTATATCTCTTGAAGAATTCTGGGCATTAGATGTTGATATAATAGTACCAGCAGCTCTTGAAAATGCTATAACTGCTGATGTAGCTGAAACTATAAAAGCTAAATTAATATGTGAAGCAGCTAATGGACCAACTACTCCAGAAGCTGATGAAGTATTAGCTAGAAAAGGAATAACTTTAACTCCAGATATATTAACTAATGCTGGTGGTGTTACAGTTTCTTACTTTGAATGGGTACAGAACTTATACGGATACTACTGGACAGAAGCTGATGTAGAAGCTAAAGAAGAAGAAGCTATGGTTAAAGCTTTCGAATCTCTATGGAAAATAAAAGAAGAATACAATGTTACAATGAGAGAATCTGCTTACATGCATTCAGTTAAAAAAGTAGCAGAAGCTATGAAATTAAGAGGATGGTACTAAGATTTACTCATAAAAGAATAAATTTTATTAACTAGTAATTTAAGCTGTGATGATGATTATTTTATATAATTATTATCACAGCTTTTTATATTGTAAAGAGTTAAGAGATTTTAAAGTATTGAAAATACTTAAATTAGAATATATTGATTTATTTACATAATATAAAAATGAGTGTATAATATATAAGATAGGGAAGTAAAGTAAAATAAAAATTTAATATAATGTATAAATTCTTTTATGTTAGAAATAATAAAAGTATAAGATTGAAAATTAAACTAGACTATTAAAAATCGATATATATAATAATTTGGAGGTGTATAAATTTGGATAAGAAAAAACTGCTTTCTTTAGTTATGTCTGTTGCAATGGTAGCTACAGGTACAGTATTAGCTAGTGCTGATGAAATAGATAATATAAATTCAGTTCCAGATACTGAAACTGGAATAACAATAGATAATTATAAAGAAACTCCATATAAAGTTGCAACTGTTAAAGATGGAAAATCAGTAAATGTAAGAGTTGATGGAAATACAAAAAGAGTTGCATCAGAGGGAGAACAATTTAAAGTAAAAGGAATACAAGGTGAATGGATTAATGTAAAAGATGGCGATGATGATGCTTGGATTTCTTCTGAATATTTAGATATATCAGAAGGGGTTGCATTTACAACTGCATCTACTCTAAATCTTAGATCATCTGATAATACATCATCTGAAGTAATAGAAGAATTAGATAAAGGTAGTGCATTAGTAGTAGTAAAGAAAGAAGGAGATTGGATTCAAGTAAGAAATCAAGGAAAAGAAGGATATGTTCATTCTGATTATATTACAGATGAAGCTCCAGTAGTACCTAGTGTAGATGTAGAAGGTAATATAATAGATGTACCTTCATCAAATAATTATAGTGTGCAAGCTGTATTAAACCTAGCATATTCTAAAAAAGGTAGTCCTTATCTTTGGGGAGCAACAGGACCAGATAGATTTGACTGTTCAGGATTTACAACTTACGTATTCCAAAATTCAGTTGGAGTATCTTTACCAAGAGTATCTTCTGATCAAGCAAATGTTGGAACAGAAATAAGCAGAGATCAACTTCAACCAGGGGATTTAGTATTCTTCAGTACAGATGGAAGTGGTGGAGTTAGCCATGTTGGAATATATGTTGGAAATGGATGTATGATACATTCACCACATTCAGGAGATGTTGTAAAGGTAACAGATATAACATCTGATTATTACTCTAGTCATTATGTAACAGCTAGAAGAGTATTATAAAATAGAATAGAAATAATCAAATATACAAGACATCATTACAGTTTGTAGTGATGTCTTTTATTTTGTATAATTATTATTTTAATTTAAAGAAATAAATATAGGTAAACTTAAATAAATATATAATAATTAGTATAGTATGTGGTAAAATATAAATGATATAAACTTATTGACATTAGATAGGTAAAGGTGATAAGCT
>NZ_JARIBH010000075.1 GCF_029264495.1 Peptacetobacter sp. | reverse complement strand
TTTTTCCAGTTTGTATAACATTAATTTCAGGATATATTATGAATAGGGAATATGATGATAATACTATAAAAAATATACTAACAGTTCCAATTTCATATAGAGAATTAATTTTTTCAAAGTTAATTGTATGTGCTTTTTTATCAGTGCTATTTGGAATCTTTTCATTTATATTTACAATCATAGCAGAAAGTATTGTAGGATTTCCAAATTTCACAAAAGAAGAAGTATTAATTTCATTGTATAGTATAGTTTTAAATTGTTTATTATTGTATTTTGCAACAATGCCTATTATTGTATTATCTTGGAAAAAACAAAAGGGATATTTATTAGCTACAGTAATATCGTTTTTGTATGGTTATGGAGGACTAATAGCATCTTCCAAAATGTCATTTGCAAATATTTATCCAATAACAGCTTCTTTAGGTATGATAAATTATAGATGTTATGATATGTCTATAGAATGGAATAGGATAATAAATATATTATCTATATCGTTTATGATTTTAGTTTCTATTTTTATAGTTTTAAAATCAGATTATAAGTTGGATAGTTATACTAGAAAATCTAAAAATAAAAAAGTACAAAAAAGAAAAGGTTGGTAATATTAAATATAAATAAAGGATATTATATTCAAAATACTTAAATATAATATCCTTTATTTTTTTATCCTAATTTAACTTTTCCACTTACTCCTTTTAATCCACCTGTACGTGTCGGAGCTGCTAAAACATATTTATCGTCTATATTAGTATTATTTTTTATACCATATTCACTTGTTTCTCTAAATCCAAATTTATTATAATATTCAGGATCTCCAATTAAGAAAGCTCCAAAATATCCAAGTTCTGCTGCCATCATACAAGCATTTGAAATTAACATTCCACCGATACCTTTTCCACGTTCTTCAAGAGAAACGCATAAAGGTGCAAGCATAACTCCATAAAATTTAGAACCATCATCTTTTGTAACTTCTTGTTTAGAAAGGAGAATATGTCCTATTAATTTACCATCTTTTTCAGCTACAAATTCACATTCTGGTATATAAGTATCTCTTTGTCTAAGTTCATATACAAAATCTTGTTCATTTCCATCAGATACTTTTGCAGTTTCAAAAGAAGTTTTAACAAGATTGTATATATTTTTATAATCTGATTTTGTTGCATTTCTTATTATCATTTTAAACCCCCACAAAAAATTATTTATCTAATTTTGTAATCCATTTGCCACTTCTAAATCTTATAAGAACAAGTAATGATCTTAAAAGCTGGTCAGCTATAAGTGCAAGCCAAGCTCCTTCTAGACCTAAATGGAATATATTAACCATTATAATTGCTAAACTTGGTCTAAGCAATAGTGTAGTTATAGTAATAATTATAGCTGTAGCTCTTGTATCACCAGCACCTCTTAAAATACCACTTACAATAAATTGTGAGCCTTGAGGAACTTGTATTAAAGATACCATAATAAGTATTCTTGCACCTAAATCAACAATCTGTTTATCTGGATTATAAAGAGAAATTATTTGTCTTGGGAATAAGAAAAATAAAATCATAAGAATAATAGATACAATCATACCAGTTCTTCTGGATCTAACTGCATACTCTTTAGCCATATCAGCTCTTTTTTTACCTAAACTTTGACCAACAAGGGATGTTGCTGATACTGCAAAGGCTTGACCATTCATAAAAGATAAAGCTTGTATATTCATACAAATATTATGAACTGCAAAAGGAAGAGTTCCCAAAGATGCTACAGTTTTTGCATACACTATAAATCCAACACGCATAACAAGTTGTTCTATAAGTGCAGGAATACCTATATCAGATATAGCAGACATTGTTTTTAAATCTGGTTTTAATCCATCTTTAAATCTAAATCGTACATAATTTTTCTTACCCATAATTGCAATACAAGCAATTATAAATGAAGTAAATTGACCAATTACAGTTGCTAGTGATGCACCTGCAACACCTAATTTTGGAAATCCAAAATTCCCATAAATTAATATATAATTAAAAATTACGTTTACAAAATTTCCTGTTAAGTTATATATCATAGCTGTTTTTGAATTACCAGCACCTCTTAATGCAGCTGTTATTGTTCCTGTAAGTCCTAAAGCTAAAATTCCATACATTTGTATTTGTAAATATTCTGTACCTTCTTTTAAAGATAAGTAATCTGTTGCACCCATAAATTTTATAACAGGTTGAGCAACTGAATACATTAATATTGAAATAGTTATTGATAAAATTGTCATTATAAGAATAGCTTGACGAAGAATAAGATTTGCCTTTTTTTGATTTCCCCGACCTTTATTTCTAGCAACTAGGGCAGTTGTTCCAACATTTATTGATGTAAAAATAGCAATTAAAAGAAATTTGGGTTGTGTGGTTAGCCCTACTGCTGTAAGAGCAGAAGCCCCCAAACGACCAACCATTATCATATCGATCATTGATGCTAACTGAGTAAGCATGAGTTCTACAAGAGATGGCCATGCAATAGTTATTATATCTTTATATAACATCTTTGAAGAAATATTATTTGGTAATTTTTCTCCTGTGTTTAAATAATCTTTGGTGGTAGTGCCAGCTTCTATTAAGTCTAAGGCTAGTTTTTGTTGTTTCAAATTAAAACCTCCTTTTTAGTAAAAATTATTTTTATTTCCATATATAATTATATCATTTGAATTTACAATTTACTATAATAGATAATGATTTTAAGTTAAAATAGTTTAAATATTATAATATTTATTTTGATTTATTAAAATAACTCATTTTAAATTCTAATAAAAAAAGGCATTATAAGTTAATTAATGCCTTTTTGTTTATTTATTTAGTTTTTACATATTCTTTTTTAAATGTAAATCCTTTACCATGAACTTCATTAACTTTACTAATAATCATAAATGCATCAGGATCAATTTCTAATACTTTTTTATTAAGTAGAGGAAGTTCTCTATTTGAAACAACAGTAAGAACTACAGGATATTCATTTTTCATATATCCAGTTTCAGCATGGAAAAGAGTAGTTCCTCTATCTATTTCTGATGATATCATATTATTAATTTTTTCATATTCTTTAGATACTATTTTAACTTGAGTTTGAGATTTACCTAGCATAAGAATATTATCTAATACTAAAGTGTAAGTAAGTACAAGTAATATTCCATATAATACCATTTCTTTATTTGTAAATATCATCTGAGATAAAAGAATTAAAAAGTCAAAGAAATACATACTAACAGATACAGGTATTCCAACTTTCTTGTTTATTACAAGAGGTGGTATATCCATACCTCCAGTAGATGCACCACATTTTATAACAATACCAATAGCAACACCTATCATTATACCTGCACATAATACTGCTAAAAGTGTATCATCTGTCATACCACCATATCCTATAGTTTTTTCAAAGAATGCAAATGCTGTAGGATAGAAAAATGTACTTATTAAAGTAGAAAGTGCAAATTTTTTACCTAATATAAATAGACCTATAAAGAACATTACTGCATTAAAAACATAAATAAATGCAGATATAGGTATATTAAATTGATGGTAGAATAATAATGATAAACCTGTTGTTCCACCAGTTATAAGATTATTTGGAACTATAAATAATACTACAGCTAAAGCATAAATAGCATTACCAATAAGTATTGCTATTATATTAAATAATAGTTTCCAAGAAATATTTTCTTTCATATAATACCTCCTATTAAAATTTACTTAATGAAAATAAAATATTATTTAATTTTAAATTAAGTTTAAATGAAAATTCAAATAAACACTATTATTGATTATATAACTAAACTAAAAAATCTTCAATTATATAATTAAAATATTTTCAAATTAATTTCATAAATAAAAGATGCTATAAGATATAATATATTATTTCTTATAGCATCAATATTTTTAGATTTTAATTTCTTAATATAACTAATAATTAAATATAACTAATAATTAATTTTTTTCAAATTTAATTATTATATAGCTCTAGTGTATTCTTTTAACCATTCTCTTTCTTCTTCTGTTAGATGAGGTCCAACTTTTTCAAATACTTGAGCATGATACCAGTTTAGATAATCTTTTTCTTCTTTAGTCATAAGATCTGGATTTATACCGTCTAAATCTATTGGAGCAAGTGTTATAACTTCAAATTCCATAAATTGTCCATAAAGATTTTTTTCTGCTTTTCTACAAACTATTTCGTTTTCTATTCTTATACCATGAGATCCTTCTATATAAACACCTGGTTCATTAGTAGTTATCATACCTTCTTCAAGAACAGCAGAGTCGAATCTTTCTGGAACTAATTTCCATCTGAATCCATTTGGAGCTTCGTGTACATTAAGAACATGACCTATACCATGTCCAGTACCACACTGATAATCTATTCCCATTTTCCACATAATACCTCTACAAAGGATATCAAGGTTGTATCCATGGCATCCATGAAGGAATTTTGCTAAAGATAAGTTTATTACACCTCTAACTACTGAAGTAAAGTGAAGTTTTAACTCATCATTTAATTCGCCAAGTACAAAAGTTCTTGTTATATCAGTTGTACCGTCTAAATACTGTCCACCTGAATCTAATAAGTATAGATGCTCAGCTTTTAATTCTACATCAGTTTCTGGAGTAGAAGAATAGTGCATCATAGCAGCATGTTCTTTATAAGCTGAAATACTTCCAAATGAAGTATCAAAGAATTTATCTTGTTGAGATCTAAATTCTTCAACTTTATTTTGTGCAGATATTTCTGTTATTCCACCTTTTGCAACATTGTTTTTTAACCAATACATAAATTTAGTTATAGCAACACCATCTTTTATATGTGCATTTCTTGTACAAGCTAATTCTGTTTCATTTTTGCATGCTTTGAAGAATAAAGTTGGGTTGTAATCAACTATTTTTTCAGCAACTATATTATTGAAAATAGCATAATTTAATTTTGTTCCATCTAATAAAACTTTTTCATCAGCAGCTATATTTTTTACAAATTCATATACATCATTATATGGTAATATTTCTACATTTTCATTAGCAAATATAGATTTTAAGTCTTCTGGTAATTTAGTTTCATCTACAAATAAATAAACTTTATCAGATGTTATAACAGTGTAAGATAAAACAACTGGACTATGTGCTATATCTCCACCTCTCATATTAAATAACCAAGCTATATCATCAAGAGTAGTCATTACATGATAAGTAGCTCCTTTTTCAGCCATTTTTTCTCTAACTCTTGATAATTTAGAACCTACAGTTTCACCAGTAAATTCTATGTCAAGAACAAATGCTTTTGCATCTGATAAAGCTGGTCTATTTTCCCATATTTCATCTATTAAATCATACTGATATTCTATTTTTATATTTTTTTCAGCAAGAACAGAAGTAAGTTCATTTCCTTCATTAGCAGAAATAACTCTACCATCAAATCCTAAAACAGATCCTTCAGCAAGGTTATTTACTAAAAATTCAGTTGTAGTTGGATAACCTTCTGTACCCATTTTCATTAATTCTATACCAGTTCCTTCTAACTGTTTTTCAGCCTGAATAAAGTATCTTCCATCAGTCCATAATCCAGCGAAATCTTTAGTAACTATAACAGTTCCTGCAGAACCATTAAATCCACTTATAAATTCTCTTGATTTAAAATATTCTCCAACATATTCACTTTGATGAAAATCAGCTGAAGGTATCATATAAGCATCTATATTTTTTAATGCCATAATTTCTCTTAATTTAGATAATCTTTCTACTATGTTCATTTTATCCTCCTAAAACAAATAACTTAATTACTATTTATAAACTAATATAAAAAGGTATTAAAGCTAGAATACCATTTTATAGAAATTTATACAACTGTTCTGAAAATAAAATCAATTTTAAAAGTATTGAAATTTCAAGGTATTTAAGATTAATTCCAAAAAAATATAAATGATTAAAAATCGATAATTTTTTTGTATAAGAAGAAATTTTACTATAATTTAATTTTTATAATTCACTATCTATAAATTTAAGATAGAAAATAATTATTTTATAATCTATCTGTATAGAGATTATCTATTATACGCCTATATAAAACTATGATAAAATAATTAAGTAAAAGATAAAATTAAGAAAAAATAATTAACTAATTAATGATTGTTATATATCAGGAGGAAATAAAGATAATGTATAGTATAGGTGTGGATTCAGGTTCAGTAGCTACAAAAGGCGTTTTATTTGATGGTGAAAAAATCGTAAAAAAAATAATTGTTCCAACAGGATGGAGTCCTATGACAACAGCTAAAGAAGTATATGAAAGTTTAAAAGAAGGTATATCAGAAGAAGATATAAAAAAAGTTGTAGGAACTGGATATGGAAGAGGAGTAATGGATTTTGCAGATAAAAAAGTTACAGAAATAACTTGTCATAGTAAAGGGATACATTTTATAGATAATGATGTTAGAACAATATTGGATATAGGTGGACAAGATAGTAAGGTAATAAATTTAGATGAAGATGGAAATGTTGTAAACTTCTTAATGAACGATAAATGTGCTGCAGGAACAGGAAGATTTTTAGAAATTACATCTAATATTCTTGGTAGTGATATAACAAAAATAGACGATTTAGCTAAAAATAAAAAACCAGTTAACATTTCTAGTATGTGTACAGTTTTTGCGGAATCTGAAATAGTAAGTTTGTTAGCTCAGAATGTATCAACTGGAGAAGTTGCTGCAGGGATATTAAAATCTATAGCAAATAAATCAACAGCAATGTTATCTAGAGGTGAAATAGTAGATAAAGTAGCTTTTACTGGTGGTTTAGCAAAAAGTAGCGAATTAGTTAGAATGATTTCAGAAATCATAGGAAAAGATATATTTTTAGCTGAAGATACTCAAATAATAGGTGCATTAGGAGCAGCAGTTATAGGTTTTGGAAGAAGATAGTTTGAATTTTATAATATAAATATATAAGATACTGTAATATTATAGTATCTTTTTTATTTTTTGAAAAATAATTTATGTGATATAATTAATTATATTAAATCTATAGCGATATTTTAAAATAGTAATTGGAGGGAGATAAAATGAAGCAAGGAAAAATAAAAAAATTAACTCCTATACGGAAATCTAAATTTTTAAGTATGTATGAAATGAATTATACTTCAAAAAAGAATACAGAAAAAAAATGGATGTTAGCTACAAGAAAAACTGAGGAAGAACTTAGATCAATTTACTTTGAAAATGCTAAAGAAAATATGGATGCAGTTGTAATGATTCCATATCATATAGAAGAAGAAAAATTAGTAATTATAAAAGAATATAGAGTTCCAATAGATGATTATGTTTATTCTCTTCCAGCAGGCCTTATAGATCCTGGTGAGGATATTGAAGTCACAGTTAAAAGAGAATTAAAAGAAGAAACAGGACTTGATTTAATAGAAATAAACAAAAAAGATAGTGGATATGGTCTATATCCATCTCCAGGAATGAGTGATGAATCTCTTGCATTAGTATATTGTACTTGTAATGGTGAAATTTCAGACAAATTCCTTGAAGAAACAGAGGACATTCAAGCAATGTTGGTTGATAGAAAAAGTGCTGCTGATTTATTAAAAAGTGATGTTAACATGGATATAAAAGCTTTTATGGCATTACAAATATTTATAGCCGTTGGCAATGATAATGAATTATAAAAGTGTATAAATAAAAGGAAAAATTAATTGAAAAAATTCTATACATATATTATAAGATGTAAAAATAACACTTTATATACAGGATATACTACTGATATTGTAAGACGAATGAATGAACATAAAAAAGGTATAAATTGTAAATATACTAAAAACTATGGATTTAATAATTTAGAAATATTTTTTGAAAGTAATTCAAAAAGTACAGCTATGAAATTGGAATGTTATATAAAAAAATTAACTAGACTTAAAAAGATTCAAATAATACAAAGTCCAGAGATTCTAGTAAATAATTTTTTGAAAGATAAAGGTGAAAATATTAGAGTAGGAAAGATAGATTATATTGATATTTAACTAGATTTTATGTAATACAATTTATAGCTATTATATAATAAAAACATATACAATCTGTTTAAAAATTTAAATATCTGAAAGTGAAATAAAATATTTTTGATAAATACGAATAATTTTAATATTGACATAAATAATATACGATATATAATAAGGTATATAAAGTATTTATTTGCAAAAAGTTCGAATGAATATAGGTATATATTTAATTTATAGAAAATTAAAAATAAATACTTAAAATATCTTACAGAGGGGTAATAAAAATTTATGAAAATAATAGTTGCATGTACAGGTGGTATGTCTACAAATATATTAGTGAGTAGAATGAAAAAAGAAGCACAATCAAGAAATATAGATTGTGAAATAGAAGCTATAGGAAGATGTAAAGTAGAAAATATTCTCGCTGAGGGAGATGCGGATTTATTACTTTTAACACCTCAACTTATGAGCGAATATGAACAAATAAAAAATTCTGCTCCAAAAAATATAAAAGTAGAAATTTTAGATATGGTAAAATTTGGTGCTTGTGATGGTCATGCTACACTTAATTTTGCAATAGACTTAATAGAAAATAGATTATAAGGGAGAAAAAATTGAAAAAAGTTCTTAAGAAAATAGGAAAATATTTATCTATTATTGTAGGAGTAATAGCTTTATTTTTAATCATTTACTTAGGATGGTTGACAATTTCTGATTATAAGCCTTTAACTGTAGAAAATATAAGTATGGCAAATAATAAAATAAAAAAAGAATTAGATATAGATAAAGAGTATTCTATATCTACATATAACATTGGTTTTGGAGCATATAATCAAGAATTTGATTTCTTTATGGATGGTGGAACAAAATCAAAAGCTAAAGATAGAAAAACTGTTCTTGAAAATATAGAGGGTTCAATAAATACTATTAAAAGTATAAATCCTGATTTTTCTTTTATTCAAGAAATAGATATAAATAGTTCAAGAAGTAGGAAAACAGATCAAAGAAAATTAATATCAAATGGTTTAGGAAATAATTATACAAATAGTTTTGCATATAATTACAAAGTTCCTTATATTATATATCCATTCAATGATATGCATGGTAAAGTTTGTGCAGGACAAGCGACATATAGTAAATATGGATTTGAAAGTGCAGAAAGAATAACACTTCCAACAAATCAAAAATGGCCTGATAGGTTGTTTGGCTTAGATAGATGTATGATTATAAATAGACTAAAGACAAAAAATAATAAAGAATTAGTCTTAATAAACTTACATATGTCTGCATATGACAAAAATGGTGAATACAGACAAAAACAGCTTAAAGTACTTAGTGATTTGTTAGAAAAAGAATATCAAAAAGGTAACTATGTTTTGGCTGGAGGAGATTGGAATCATATAATTCCTATTACAGATATAAATAAATTTGCAAAAAAAGAAGCTAAACCAGATTGGTATTCATACATACCGAAATCATTTAATCCTAAAGGTTTTAGAATTGAGGTTGACAAAAATATTTCAACAAATAGAACTGCTGGTATACCTTATGACAAAGATATAAATTATACAGGTATAATAGACGGATTTATAGTATCTGATAATATATATGTAACTTCAAAAAAAGGATATAATACAGAATTTAAATATTCAGACCATAATCCTACAATGATAAAATTCAAATTTAAAAATTAGTAAATACAAAAGCAATCTATAATATTTATAGCTTGCTTTTTTAATATTCAAAAAGTATTAAGAAAAAATAATATGAAATAGATAATTATTATCATTTTTATTTGTATATCTATTGACTATATTTTATAAATTGATTATAATTTATATGTGATAACGAATATCAATGTGTTTTAGAATGGAGTGATAAAAATTGCTTAATAGTAATAAAAAGATAAACCTAGAAGATAAAGAAAACTTAAAAAATCAAATAGTAAATGAATTAAAAACAAAAGGATTTAGAATTACTTTCCAAAGGAGATTAATTTTGGATACTATTTTAAGCAATGAAACTTTAATGATAAAAGAAGTTTATTATAATGTTAGAAAAAAAGATAGATCAATAGGTTTAGCTACTGTATATAGATTTATAAAAATTCTTCAAGAAGCAGGAATAATAGATGAAAATGAAAAATTCACATTTGCTGAATGTAAAGGTGATTGTGTTGAATGTGGAGATTGTAGTGTAACTCTTCAAAATGGGGAAACTGTAAATATAAATTGCAATGAATTATATACTGCTGTTAGAAGTATTTTAGTGAATAAAGGATATGATAAAAATTTAGAAATAAGTAGTATAAATACTACTTTGGATAGAAAATAAAATATATAAATTTTAGTAGCTGTACAAATATATTTAATAATAATAGTTATAAATTATAAGTAAAATAGTTAGATTACAAAACAGAGCTTTAAAAATAAATAGAATTAAGTCAATATATTTACAATCTATATATTTGTACAACAATGGCTAAAGATAATTTAGCAAAAACTATTATAAAAGTTATAAGTTTTGCTTTTATATAACTTTCCATAAGGCATTCGATTAAATTCGATTGCTTTTTTTTTACATAAAATTATTTTTGTGAAAGTTACAGAATTGTTACTTTACAACAAAGTGTATTACATATATAATACAGTTAACAAAATAAATATTATTGAATAAATATTTAAGTTGATAATAATTTTATTAATATAAAATATAAATAAAAATTTTTAGTTAAAGTGTACCATTCTAATAATACACTTGGAAAGGAGTATTGTATGCATTTTGAAATAGACTCTAGTTTGCCTATATACTTGCAAATAATAAAAAATATTAAAAGACAAATTATAGTTGGAGAGTTAAAACCAGGGGATGAAATCCCATCTAGAAGAGAAATGGCTTCTAATCTAAAAATAAACTTAAATACTGTACAGAAAGCATATAAGGAGATGGGCGATATGAAATTAATAACTACATTTGGAAATCATCAAAGTAGAATAACATCCAATAAAGAAATAATCAATTCTTTAAGGACTGAGATGATAAGTGAATCATTAAAAAAATTTATGACTGATATGAAGGCCATAGATGTAGATAAAAAAGAATTATTAAGTCTAATAGAAAAATTTTATTAAACTTTTAGGAGGAGGATATTATGTTAGAAGTTAAAAATATAAATAAATCATTTAGAAAACTAAGTGGTATGAAATATAAAAAATTCAAAGCACTTGATAATATTAGTTTTAATATAGAAAAAGGAAAAGTAACAGCTATTTTAGGTATCAATGGAGTAGGAAAGACAAGTATAATGAAAATAATGGCAGGTCTTTCAAAGCCTGATTCAGGAGAAGTTTTAATAGACGGTAAAAAATTAGATTCAGATTCTTATAATAAATTAGCTTTTGTTCCAGATATAAATATTCATTTTTCAAATACTAGTATCAATGATATGTTTGAATTTATGGATTTTTTCTATAAAAATTGGGATAATAAAATGGCTTTAGAGATGATGGATATGTTTAATTTGAATGGAGAAGATATTATAGACAATCTATCAAAAGGAAATATTGCAAGAGTAAAACTTATAATTGGTTTTGCTCAAAGAGCAGAATATTTATTACTAGATGAACCTTTTTCAGGAATAGATTATTTTAAAAGAGAAGAATTTATAGGATTAATACCTGAGTATATGAGTGAAAATCAAGCTATTGTAATAACAACTCATGAAATATTAGATATAGAAAATATAGTAGACGATGTTATTTTTATAGATAATGGTAAGTTAGTTATGACTATAAATGCAGAAGAATTAAGAGAAACAGAAAGTATGTCTATTCTAGATAAGATGAGGGAGGTATACAAAAATGAGTAAAATTTTAGCATTAGCCAATATAGATTTCAAGAAAAATCTTAAATTTTATATTTTTTATTGTATATCATTAGTAACTACAATCTTGGCATTAAATATATTTTCAATATATAGAATTTTAACTACTGAAAATATTTTAGATGAATATATAAATAGAATTGGTGGTGTATTTTATGGAGCAACACTATTAGACAATAATATGATGATATCACTTATATTATTTTTAGGAATTGTTATAGCTATAGGATATACCTTTGTATTATGGATAAGAGATTTTATTGGTAGAAATAAAGAGATTTATACATTAATAATGATTCCAGAAAATAGAATTAAATTGTATTTTTCAAAAATATTAAATTCTATGTTTTTCATATATGCAGTTATGTTTTCTGAATTAATATCTTTATTAATATCTAAACAAATATTTAATATTTTCGTAGGAAGTAAAGCAGATATAATAGATACTTCATTAAATACTGATTTTTCATATATTTCCGATTTGAAATTTCTTAATGACAATATAGTAGACTTTTTTATAGATAATATATTATTAGTATTTATGATTGTATGCATAATATCTTTAATTTCATTATTTGCGATGAATATAAAGCATAGATATATTACAATTTTTATATTGACTTTAGTTACATTTATTGTATTAATTCCAGGGATAAATACATATGATACAGTTTTAAAGATGTATAATATTTTTCTTAAGCTTGGAATTACAGATAATCTTAAAATAATAAATATGATAATAGAATCCCTAATTTCTATAATAAGTATAGTAGTTGCATGTATAATTTCTAAAAGAAAAATAAATATATAAAGGAGAAATATTATGAGATTAAAATCTAAAATAATACCAATTGGCATAGCTTTATTCATTCTTCCTTTTGTAATGATATATAAAGTTAATGGACACAATGCTCTAAATATTTCTACGATCAAAGGTAATTTATCAGATATGAAAGGGATTTATTTAGAAGCTAGAAATACTAATTCTAAAAACTATACAAAAAAATATATTATATCAAATAAAGGGATTTCTTTGAAAAAAGAAATTTCAAAATATAGTTTAGAAAATGATACTTTAAAGTTAATAGAAAATAATACTTCTAGTAAAGATAATACTTCATATATAGCAATATCTGAAGATAGAAATTTTTATGGAGAAAGTAAAAATATAGAAAGCAATATAAAATTATTTAAAGCAAAAAATAAAAAAGATTTAGTAAAAAGCACAATTAGTCTAGATGGAGATAATACAGTTTATTCAGATGATATAGACTATACAAAATTTGATATAGTTGAAATACCTCTTAACATAAACTCAACAAAAGAAAATATTGATAGCAAACTAATATCTCAAGTATCATTAGAGTATGCATTTAGAAAAGGAAATGAAATTTTTGCTGTCATAAGCTATGAATATTCTAATAATAAAACACAAATAGATGTTTTAAAAATAGATCCTAATAAAAATACTGTTTCAAAAGAAAGTGAGTATATAGTGAATAAATATATACTATTAAGTAACACATTTAAATATAAAAACGATAGTATTTTATTTGTATGTGAAAATGGAGAGGATAGTAAAAATCTTATAACTATAAAATATAATTTTAAAGATAAAAGATATATAGAAAATAAAATAAATTTAGGATATAATTTTGAAATATTTTATAGCTACCTTGATAAAAATATTCTTTCATTAATAACTATAGATAATTCAGAAGTATATTCTATAAATATTTTAGATATAGACTTAAACACTGGTAAGATAGTTAAGAAGAAATATCTAGAAAAAGATTTAAATGTTCTTGAAGATAGTTTATTAAGTTGTAAAATTTATAATTTAAAAACTGATAAAATTGCATACATTTATTCTAGCAAGAATGACAATAAAATTTTAAAAATTGTCGATAAAAATACAGGAAAAGTTGATTCTGAATATAGTATTAAAAATTTAGATAAAGGTAATTTTGATTTTATACTGAAAGGAGAAGAATTCAATGAGTAAAATATTTTATCTTTTCAGCAATGAATTGAGAAAAAGCAAATACGATTATTTATTTGTGATAATAGCTCAATTAATACTTTGGACTGGGAGTAGTATAGTATCAATAATAAAATATAGTAATCAATTCTCAAGTTTAAACAGTGTATCAAATATTATTGATATAATAAACTTTGAAACAATGGGATTTAGCGTTTTTATAGTTTCATTTTTATATACTATATTTATATGGATTAGAGAGTTTAATTTAAAGAAAAAGAGTATATATACAATTATGATGATTCCTGAAAAAAGATCTAATATATATTTTGTAAAAGTATTAAATGCACTTACAATGTACTATACAAATATCATACTATTTACATTATTTATGGTGTGTTTAATTTTTATAATATCTACATCATTAGGTACAGGATTAAATGTAAATCCATTTGAAGAAATAATATATACTTTTACATATATTGTTCCACTTACAGTGTTTGTTCCATTGACATTTATGGATTTGATAATAACAGATATATTTGTAGCAATATCAAATATTGCTTTAATATCTTTAGCATACTTAATGAATATTTTCTTTATGAAAAAAAATAGATTGTTAAGATTAGGAACAATTATAATTACTATAATATTCTTTTTAATGATTTTATTTGTAACAATATTTATTCCTAACAAATATGCTTTATTAATATCTCTTATATCTATTATAATTGCCTCTTTAGGATCAATATATATATTAAAAAACATTGAAATGTAGTGGAGGTGATACTATGAAAACAAAAAAAGGATATAAGTTGATATTGAGTATATTAGTTATACTTATGATAATAATTACTTCGATATTTAATACAACATTAAAATCTATAAAAAAACCAATAAAAGAAGTAGGAAATAGAAATCGGTTTGAAAATGTATTATTAGTTACACAAATGAATATAAATAAAAGAAATTTATACTCAACTTTTGGAAAAAATGGGCTTAAAAATATATATAGTAATGCATTTGTAAGTGAAAATTTTACAACTAGTAATATTGACTTTAAAAAGATACTAGACTTTTATGAAGATTCATCTTATCAAAAGATTTTTTCATCAGGTGATAATACATATATGATAGATATTGAAACAGTCAATAAAAATTCATATTTTAAAATATTATGCTACAATAAAAAAGATGATTCTAAGTTGGAAAAAACAATTAAAATTAAAGATATTGATAAAAATAAGATTGTATCTTTATCAAATATTTTAGAAAAAGATAATAAACTATATTTAATAGTAACATCAGATGCAGAAGAAATATCTATTGTAAATCTTGATTTTAAAGATGCTAAATATGATATTTTAGATACATTAGAAGAAGGTGAAGATTTATATCCAGATCTATATACATCTAATTGGAATGAAAATGATAAATATATATATATTACATTAATAGATTCAAAGAGTAGTGCTGATGAAAAGTTATACTTAGCAAGATTTGATTTTAAAACTAAAAAATTTTTAAAAGAAGTAAAATTAGAAGGTATATCAATAAAAGATGGATATATGCAAGATATTAATATATTCTTAACTAGAACAAAAGACGGTAAATACGAAGCTTTTGTTGGAAATAAAGATGGATATATGTATAAATTCACATATGATGAAAATACATTTAAATTAGAAGGAAAAGAAAAATTAAACTTAAAGATTAACTTAGCTCAAGTTAGTTATTGCTTGTTAAAAAATAATAAAATATATTATAGAGAAGGAAATATTAGAGAAGAAAGATATATTGAGAATAATAAAGAGAATGATGTAGATCAGAATAAGCAAAAATTTGTTATATTTGATATAGATAAAAATAAAGTAGTATATTCTGCAATATTTAAATCTACAAATGATTTAATTTTTGTAACAGAATAAAGTAAAAAGTCAAGAAAATCATATTATTTTGATTTTCTTGACTTTTTTTATTTTATAAATTTTAATTAATCTTAATTATTTTTAATCATTAAATTGAGAATTATATAAATTAGCATAAAATCCATTTTTAGATAATAAATCCTCATGATTTCCAGATTCTATAATATTTCCATCTTTTAAAACTAAAATCTTATCTGCATTTTTAATTGTAGAAAGTCTATGTGCTATTATAAAACTAGTTCTTCCTTTCATTAAATAATCCATAGCGTTTTGTATATTTTTTTCGGTTTTTGTATCTATAGAACTTGTTGCTTCATCTAAAATAAGTATTTTAGGATTCTTTAAAATCGCTCTTGCTATTGTTAGGAGCTGCTTCTCACCTTGAGATATATTATCTGCTTCTTCATCTATAATAGTTTCATATCCATTTGGTAGAGAAGAAATAAATTCATCTGCATTTGCATATTTACATGATTTTTTTATATCTTCATCGGTAGCATCTGATTTTGAAAAACGAATATTTTCTTTTATAGTTCCTGAAAATAACCATGTATCTTGTAATACCATACTTATATTATCTCTTAAAGTACTTCTATTAATATTTTTTGAATCAATTCCATCTATTTTGATACTACCTTTATTAGGTTCATAGAATCTCATAAGTAAATTAACAATAGTCGTTTTTCCAGAACCAGTTGGACCTACTATTGCAATTGTTTCACCTTTTTTTGCTTCAAAAGAAATCTTTTTAAGAACTTGTTTTTCTCCATAACCAAATTCTATATTATTAAACTCTACATGTCCTTCAAGTATCAAATCTGATTTTACAATATCCTCTTCTTCTTTATACTCTATAAATTCATGAATTCTATCCATTGCAGATAAAGCAGCTTGAATTTGAGATGATAGCTGAGATACTTGTGTGAGAGGTTCATTTATTTGCCAAATAAATCTTACAAATGCTTGAATTTGTCCAACAGTAATAATTCCTCTTATTGCATATATAGAACCTAAAACATTAACAGCACCTATTGATAAATAGCAAAGTAGAGATAGAGTAGGTGACATTAAATAAGATAAAAACTGAGCTTTAAAAGCAGTATTTTTTAAATTTTCGTTTATATGTTCAAATTTATCTATAAATTCTTCTTGTTTTCCAAATAATATTATTTCATTATACCCAGAAAAACTTTCTGTTACATTAGCACTTAATTCTCCAAGAGCTTGTTGCTGCTTATCAAAACTTTTTTGAGAAATATTTGCTACTTTTTTTATAAATAAATAAGATAGAGGTATTATAACAAATACACAAAGTGTCATTACTAAATTTATTCTTATCATCATAATAAATGCAAAACATACCATTAAAATTCCACTAATTACATTTATGAATGTTTGTTGCATTGCATTTGAAATAGTATCTATGTCATTGGTTATTCTACTAAGTATATCACCTTTTGGATGAGAATCTATAGTTTTTATAGGAAGATTGTTTATTTTATCCATACATGCATTTCTTAAATCTTTCATAGTGTATTGGATTGAATTAGTTATACAAGACATACTTATCATTTGGAAAATAGTTTTTGATAAATAAACCGACAATAGTAATATTATAATTTTCACAACATTGTCTATATTTATCTTTGCTCCAGGAATGCTTTTATTTATGTTAGAAATATCTTTGAGTATACTATTTGTAACCATACCTTCTATATTAGGAGCAATCACCATAGCAATACAAGTCAAAACCAACATAAATATTGAAATAATAAATCCTAACTTGTAAGGTTTTAAAAATTTTAATAAGGTATTAATAGATTTAAATCTACTAAATTTAATTTTCTTCATAACTTATAGCCTCCTCCTTAACTTGTGATTCAGCAATATTTCTATAAAGTTCACAATTTTCAAGTAGATAATCATGAGTTCCTATATGTTCTAAATTTCCATGATTTAACACTAATATTTTGTCTGCATCCATTATTGTAGAAATTCTTTGAGCAACTATAAACATAATAGAATTTTTTGTTATAGGTTTTAATGAACTTCTAAGTGCAGCATCAGTTTTAAAATCTAGTGCTGAAAAAGCATCATCAAATATGTATATGTCTGGCTTTCTTATTATAGCCCTTGCTATAGAAATTCTTTGTTTTTGTCCACCAGATAGATTAGTAGCATTTTCTTCTATTATAGAATCAATACCATTTTCTTTTGAAAGTACAAACTCTGTAGATTGAGATAAAGATAAAGCCTTATATATTTCTTCATCAGATGCATCTTCTTTACCAAAACAAACATTACTTCTTATAGTTCCTTTAAATAGAAATGCTTTTTGAGGTATAAATCCTATTTTGCGTCTCCATTTTTCTATATCAAAATCTTTTATATTAATTCCATTATATAAAATTTCTCCACTACTACAATCAAATAACCTTGGAATTAGTTTAGACAAAGTACTTTTACCAGCTCCTGTACTTCCAACAATTGCTATAGTTTGACCCGTTTTAGCAGTGAAATTTATATTATTTAATATTTTTTTATTGTTTTTTTCATAGGTTACATTTTTAAATGTAATAGTATTTAAATCACAATCGACAATATCAGATTTTGGATCATTTATTAGAGATAGTTCGCTTTTAAAAATAGCTTGAATTCTATCTGCACTTACTTTTGCTCTTGGATACATCATAAAAATAGTGCAGAAAAACATCATAGACATCATAGCATGGAATAAATAATCTAAAAATGAAACCATTTTTCCAACTTCTAACATATCTTTACTTATAAGTAATGCCCCAAAATAAAAAATCCGACAAACTGCAAAATTTAGTAGCATAAAAAATATAGGTTGTGTAAATTGCATAATTTTAAATAATTTTTTTGAATTATCAGTGAACTTTTCATTTATTTCTACAAACTTATCTTTTTCATTTTCTTGCTTATTAAAAGCTCTTATAACTCTAACACCTGTTAGACTTTCTTTAGAAATTCTATTCATATCATCTAATCCTGATTGTTGTTTTTCTGAAATTGGACCTGTAATTTTTGCAACTATTATAACTCCAATTATTATAAATGGAATAGTTGATAAAATAACAAAGAATAGAGGTACACTCGATTTATAAGTAAGTATTAAACTAGATATAAACATAGCTGGTGTCATAAGAGCTATTCTTAAAAGTACATTTACAAATAATTGTACTTGAAATGCATCGTTATTTATTCTTGTTATCAAACTAGATGTTTTGAAATGATTGTATTCTTCATGAGAGAAGTTTTGTATTTTTTTATACATATCTTTTCTTATATCATGTGTTATATTGGTAGAAATTTTAGAACAACAATATCCTAACAATATTGTCCCTGATACACCAATAATAGATATCAATGCCATTTTAAATCCTTCATTAAGTATATAAATTTTATCATTGTTTAAGATTCCAACATCAATCATATTTGCTATAATTGTAGGAATTCCTAATTCTGTTAATACGAATCCAAAGACAGATATCACATTTAAAAATAATAGTAATTTATATCTTTTGATATATTTTAGTATAATCTGCATAATAATCTCCTTTCTATTTCCTTTTTAGTAAGTATAAATTGTTATAATAATTATCTTATAGTATAATGTAACATTATAGTCAATAGTAAAATATTAAAATATTAAAATAGTGAGGAAAAAAATGAAAAAGAAAAAATATTTAACTACAGGAGAGTTTGCAGATTTATGTAAAATTCCTAAGCATGTATTATTTTATTATGATGAAATAGATTTATTCAAACCAGAATTTTATGATAATAAAGGATATAGATACTATTCTTATTTTCAGTATGATACTTTTATGATGATCAATACCTTAAAAAACATGGGTATGAGTTTATCAGATATTGATACATATATGAAAAATAGAAATCCAAATCTATTTTTGAATCTATTAGAGGAAAAAGAAAAAGAGCTTGAAGAAAATATAAGAAATCTAAAAAAATTGAAAAAGCTTATTCATAACCAAAAAGAAACAACGATTGAAGGTATTGGATATAAAGAAAATCATATTTTTGTATCTGAACTTGAAGAAGAAAATATACTCTTAAGTGAAAATACAGACGAAGCAAATAATATAAGTTTTAGTGAATTTGTTATAGAGTATTCAAAATTTTTAAAATCAAATAATCTTCCATCTCATCAGAGGATAGGTACTATATTTAAAACAGATGTTCTTAAACTAAATGAAAGTGATGAAGATTTTGGTTTTGCATATCTATATACAATTGTTAATAAAAAGAAAGGTAAAAATATTTATAAAAGAAAAAAGGGATACTATCTTATAGGAATACATATTGGTTCTTATAAAAATTTAGATAGTATGTATAAAAAAATGCTTAAATATGCTGATGAGAATAATATTGAAATTGGAGAATTTAGTTATGAAGAATACTTATTGAATGATTTAGCTATTTCTAATGAGAATGAATACACTACAAAAATAATAATGGAAATCAAAAAAATGTAAAAAATAATGCCCTCTTAAAATCGGTTTTAAGAGGATTATTTTTTATCTTGATATAAAACATCAATAATCATTTCTTAAAGCCTTAAAATTGATTTTTGTAGAAAGAGAAAAACTGCGTATAATCTATAAAATGCGCAGTTTATATTACAACCCTTGCAAATACT
>NZ_JARIBH010000026.1 GCF_029264495.1 Peptacetobacter sp. | reverse complement strand
CTGTTTTTCCTGCATCTAAGCATTTTTTGTATTTTTCATTTACTGCTTCTAATTCTTTTAACTGACAATCAGTATATTTTGTCCAAAGATTTTTTGACATTTCAAAATACCTCTTTTCCTTTATATTTATTTAAATATATTATTTATATTTAAAGTGTAGCAGTAAAACTGCTACACTTTTATTTTATCATAATTTATTTATTTTTAAATTCATCTAATGCCATTAACTGAACTAATTTCTTTCTTAGTATAAATAGCATTACTGCGAATACTATAAGAACACCTGATATTGTTGCAAATATCTGATTGTATCCCATACTTTCAGTAAGACCTGCTAATTTACCAGATAATAAGTTAGCGAAGAAGTTACTTAAATACCAAGCACCCATTGCTAATGAACCATATCTTACTGGAGCTAATTTATTGAACATCGCCATACCTATTGGTGATATACAAAGTTCTCCTATTGTTAGTAAGAAATAAGCTAATAAAACAAATGCTAAGCTCATTTTAGCACTACCATCAACTACTCCACCTAAAGTTTTTATACCTACTATTAAAACTATGAAAGCTGAAGCTGTTAATAACATACCTAATGCCATTTTAGTTGGTATTGGTAAATCACCTTTTTCAGATTTTTCAAGTTTTAACCATAAATTTGCAAGTATTGGTGAGAATGTTACACAAAGTATAGCATTGAATGATACTAACCATGGAACTGGTACTGTAAATCCACCTATATTTCTATCAACTAAATCATTCATTAATATTGAGAATGAAGTCTGAGTTTGGAACCATGCTGCCCAGAATAAAACAACGAATACAAATAAAACTGCCATTGCAACTATTCTGTTTTTTTCTATTTTTGTTAAAGGCTGATGTTCAACATGTCCTTCATTAACAGTTGATTTTTTAGATTTTTTGTTTACAGGATATTTACCTACTTCACCTAACCATTTTGGTGACATAACTGCTATAAATATTGCTACTACAAACATTACTATTGCTGACATTAAGAATATATATCTATAACCATAAGATAATATTTCACCTGTTGAAGATATTTCTGCAAACCATTTATCTGCTATAAGACCTGAGAATATTGGACCAAAGAATGAACCTATATTTATGGCCATATAGAATAATGCATATGCTGCATCTTTTCTAGTTAAGTCATCTTGATCATATAAAGAACCAACAAGGTTACTTATCTGACCTTTAAAGAACATACCTGCTAATATAAGAACTAATAATCCCATCCATATACCACCAATTGATGGTTTAGCAAAGAATAAAGTTACATATCCTAATCCTGTTAAAATTGATCCTAGTACAAGAGATTTCTGAATTCCTAAATAGTTATCTGTTATCCAACCACCAAGAATTGATCCCATATAGTTTACTGCTGTATAAAGACCTATGATTGATGATGCCTTAGCTACACTAAGACCAAGACCATTTGCACTTATATCTGCTGTTAAGAATAATATAAATACAGATGAGAATGCATATCCACAGTAACTCTGAAGTGCTATTGAAATGTTAACAAGCCAAAGTCCTATAGGATGCTTAGTTTTTTCTGACATATTTTTGTCCTCCTTTAAATTTTTTATTTTAATTTTTAAAATAATCTAATTTATTAATAAAATATTTTAAAAATAATTAATAATATTAATATTTTAAAATTTGTATTTAATTGTCATATTTTATAAATATATACAGTTTTTTAATATTTTTATAAAACTTATTTTCATAAATATATATTATTTTTAAGTTTAATATATGTAGTAAAAAACTATTTAGCATTTATAAAAAACGTTTTTCTTATCTAGTTAATATATTAACACCATTTTTATTTTTTGTCTATACCTTATTTAAATTTATTTTTTATATTAATTTTCTTTAATATATATATTTATAATCAATTATATTATTTTTATTAAATTTAATATTTTCAGAATATATTTAATTTAATAAGGTTCGTTTTATTATTAAATATATTTTTCCTTTTGTATATTTTTTTATCTTATAAATCTGATTCTTATTAATTTGCCTTTAATTTTTTAAGTTTTATTATAAAAAAAAGAACTAGAATATTTTCTAGTTCCTTTTCTTGTTTTTATTTTTATATTTATTAGTAAAATAAAATATTTATAAATTTATTTCAAATTAAGCATTTTTTAAGAAAGCTTTATATGCTCTATATGCTTCATATATATCAGCTTTGCTTCCTACTTCATATGGTGCATGCATATTTAATACTGATACTCCACAGTCTATTACTTGCATTCCGTAATTTGCTGTTATGAAAGCTATTGTTCCACTTCCACCAACATCTACTTTTCCCATTTCTACTATTTGATATCCAACTTCTGCATCATCCATTATTCTTCTTAATTCAGCAAGGTATTCTGCATTCGCATCATTTGAACCATTTTTCCCTTTAGATCCTGTATGTTTGTTGAATGTTATACCAAATCCTATTGTAGCTGTACTTCTTCTTGTAAAGTATTCTGGATATAAAGGATCATAACAAGAGCTTACATCTGATGATAGCATTTTTGAATTTTGAAGTGCTCTTCTAACTTTTACATTAGAATCTCCTTCTGTTAATGCTACTAATTCTGCTACCATATTTTCAAAGAATTTTGACTGCATTCCTGTTGCACCCATACTTCCTATTTCTTCTTTGTCCACTAATAAACAACAAGAAGTTCTTTTAGTATTTTCCATTTCTAATATTGCAAATAATGATGGGAATGCACATATTCTATCATCATGTCCATATGATAAAATCATACTTCTATCAAGACCACAATCTCTTGCTTTTCCTGCTGGTACTATTTCTAATTCAGCTGACTGGAAGTCTAATTCATCCATTCCATATTTTTCACATAATATGTTTAATACATTTTGTTTTACTGCTTCTTTTTGATCTTCTTTTAATTCTGTTTCTGATAAAGGTCTACTAGCTATTAATATATCTAAGTTTTCACCTTCTATAACTGTTGCAGCAGGTTTTTCTAACTGAGCTGCTCCTAAATGTACTAATAGATCAGTTATTACAAAGACTGGATCATTTTTATCTTCACCTATATTTACATTTACTACAGTTCCATCTTTTTTAGCTATTACACCATGTAATGCTAGTGGCTCAGTTACCCACTGATATTTTTTTACTCCACCATAATAATGTGTATCTAAGTATCCTAATCCATCTGATTCATATAAAGGGTTCCGTTTTATATCTATACGAGGAGAGTCAACATGAGCTCCTAATATGTTCATACCATGAGATATTGGTTCTTCACCTATTTGGAATAATGCAATTGCTTTTTTCATACAGCATGCATAAACTTTATCTCCAGCATTTAAATTTTTACCTTCAGATATTACATCTTCAATATTTCTGTATCCTGCTTCTTCTGCCATTTTTACAGATAGTGCTATTGTTTCTCTTTCTGTTTTACATTCATTTAAGCACATTTTATACTTTTCATTTAACTCATGTAATTCTTTTAATTGATTTTCATCATATTTGTTCCAAAGATTTTTTTTCATGTCCATTTCAATCCACTCTTTTCTCAGTTAAATTTTATATAATTTTACTAGTTAATAATTTAAATATTATTAACGTTTTCCCTTTTGATACTTATATTATCACTCTGTTTATTTTTTGTCCATAATATAAAGTTATTTTTATATGCTAAGGAAAAATATTCAATTTTTTTATTTTATAAATATTTAATAGAATTTCTTTTCTTTTTCTAAATTGTATTAAAAAGAGATATAATTTAAATTTTAAACTATATCTCTTTTTTATCTCTTTTTTAATAAAATTATTTATATAATTTATTATGCGTTCTGTAAGAATGCTTTATATGCTCTTACAGCTTCGTATATATCAGCTTTACTTCCTACTTCATATGGTGCATGCATATTTAATACTGCTACTCCACAGTCTATTACCTGCATT
>NZ_JARIBH010000082.1 GCF_029264495.1 Peptacetobacter sp. | reverse complement strand
TACAAGCCCTATACTCATTATTAATTGTTTCTTCAAAAACTCCAATCCAAAATGGTTTTTCAAAAAATACAGTAAATTTTTCCGAAATTTTTTTCATATCCTGTTCCTCCTTATGTATAAAATACATAGAATGGACAACCAAGGAGGCAGGTTACTTACGATTAAAATCGCGTCCGGACTACCAACCGAACTGTGTTTTTATCTATGCTATAGTTTTATATTGTAACTATGTATAATATTATAATACAGATAACTTACTTTTTTCAATCTATTTTAATTTAATATAAGAAGTATTGTAATACCTGAAAATATTCAGATAATACATATTATCGAAAATATATTTATTATCTTTCATAAAATCACCTCAATTTATTATATTTTAAACAAAATATATATTATATAATTTCTTATAAATGCTCCAAATAAAATATATAAGATTATTGGTATTACTGTAAAATCAATAAATTCTGAATTGCTAACAAAAATAGAATTATATTTTTCTGGGAGTTTAAAATTAAACTCTGTATTTTTATATCTATTAGAAAAATATTTTGAATAAATACAAATTATAATTCTATAAATAGAAAATCCGATTATTCCACCTAATGTATTCATTATTAAATCATTAATATCAGTAGCTCTATAATTAAAAATTTGCAAAAATTCAATAAATAAAGAAAATAGGAAACTTGTTTTAAATATATTTTTAAAAGATTTAAATTTATCCCAAATTAATGGTAAAATAAATCCAAATGGTATAAACATTATAATATTTAAAAAGTTTGATTCTATTGAATTGTTGTAAAATGGAATAATATTAAAATTTAAATATTCTTTTCTTATCCCAAAATCTATTAAAGATGGTATACCTGCAACAGTAATCATTCCTGTTATAAGAAAAATATATAAAATACAAAGATAGAAATGGGATTTATAAATCCCATTTCTATCCATTTCTTTGTCATAGTTTAAATTTATACTATATATTTTTTTCTTATAATTTTTTATTATTATAAGTATAAGAGGAAATACTGATAAAAAATGTAATGTTGCTTCCTTTAATTCAACTATCATTATAATATTTCTCCTGCCATTTCTATAAGAGTTTGTTCAGAGATTCCTTTTTCTGAAAGAGAATTTATTGAGTATATTACACCATCTTTTTCCCAAATTACACTCACAGATTTTTTGTTTTCTACTTTTTCAGTTCCATAGGAAATTGAGATCTTACCTTCTTTTTCAAGTTTCTTTTCTTCTTCAGATACTTTATAGTTTGGTGGAACAAACTTCATATTCATAGTACTTACAAATAAATCTGTACCTTTTATATTTACAGTTCTACTATGTATTTCTGTCTTTGAAAGTTCTTCTTCTGATGGCATTTTTTTGTATGCAGATATAAATATATCTTCTTCACCAAGTTTTTTATAAGTTAAATCTATTTGTTTTGTTTTATCTAATTCTTTTCCATTTTCATCAGAAGTTGATAGATCTCCTACTGTAGCACCATCAAATTTATATCCGTTTTTAAATTCTTTTACAAAAGTTTTGTGAATTCCAGTTTCTTTTTCCATTTGTTCTATAGTAGGAATTTCTTTATATTTATAGATATTGCTACTACTTGAAAAATATCCCTTTGCTATACCTCCTGCATAAACAGCAACGCTTGTTATTATTATTGCAGATGCAATAGATGCAACTTTTATTATTCTTTTATTATTTTTCATCTTAATCACCTTTTTATTTTTATTTTCTTCTAGCTCTATTTGTTTTTTTATTTTTTCAAACATATCATCTGAAGGTTGAATATCTTCAGATATTTTAACCATAGATTCTCTAATTTTTAAATCTAAATTATCCTTTTTCACATCCAACACCTCCAAAATAATTAAGAGATACTATTTTCCCTTTTAATATTTTTCTAGCTTTAAATAATCTCGATTTTACTGTTCCTTCAAAAATTTCCAACATATTAGCTATTTCTTTTATGCTAAATCCATTAAAATAGTATAATATAACTACTGTTTTATATTTTTCATCTAATGAATTTATAGTATTTCTAATCAAATCAAGCCTTTCATTTTCTAAACATAAACTCATAGCATCTTTTTCACTATTTAAGGCTTTTTCTGTTTTTGAAAATATTTCTTCAATAGGTATATTTTTATTATCAGATTTAGATAATTTCCAAGCTATTCTTGTTAAGATTTTATAAAACCATGGCTTAAAATAATCAGGATTTTTAAGGTTATGTATGTTTAGATAGCATTGAACAAATGTTTCTTGTACTATATCTTCACTTGTATCTTTGTTACTACAAATTAGATATGCAGTTTTCATTGCTGTTGTTTTGTATTTATTGAATAATTCTTCAAAAGCTTCAAAATCTCCTAAAACAACTTTTTCAACTAGTTCTCTATCTTCCAAACTGAACACCTCCTTTTTAGATGCATCTATATATAAGAGATAGTATATATATTTTTGGTTCATTTTATTTATTACTAAAATAATTAATTTTATTAAAATAACTCATATAGTATATCATTCAGAAAAAAAAATAAAAAGGGGTTGTCGCATTAACGCTAGTTAATGTGATGGCTTCTTTTTATTTTTTTTCTGAATGATATATATAAAAAATCACCTTCAGTTGTATAATATAAGCGACAAAACCAATACTATAAAGAAGGTGATTTTTATGAATTATAAAATTCTATTTAATTCTAACATATTATCTGAAAACTATCAATTAAAGCTACCATTAGAATTAGACTTTTTAATTCCTAAGGATGATTCAGTTAGGGTATTAAATTGCGTCATAGATTCTATTAATCTTTCTAATTTAGAAAAACTTATTCTAAAAAAACAAATTTTTCTATTTCAACAATGCTAAAAATAGTTATATATGCAAATATGAATAAAATATATTCATCTAGAGATATTGAAAAAGCTTGTAGAAGAGATATAAATTTTATGTATTTATTAGGCAGAGCCTCTGTTCCCGACCATTCAACAATAGCAAGATTTAGAGCAAATCATTTTTCGACTGTTGCAAAAGATATAATGTCTCAAATAAATAGGCTTCTTTCTAAAATCGGAGAAATTAATCAACAAACAATATATATTGATGGAACAAAAATAGAATCAGCAGCAAATAGATATACTTTCGTTTGGAAAAAATCCATAAATAAAAATTATGAAAAATTAATGGCTAAAATTCCAGATTTCATAAAAAATTGTGAGGAAATGTTTAATTTCAAGATAAAATATAAAGATGTAATAAAAATAAAACATTTGAAAAAACTAATGAAAAAATTAAAAAAAATAGCCAAGGATAATAAAATAGAATTTGTTCATGGAAAAGGTAAGAGAAAAAGTCAAATTCAAAAAAGTATAGAAACTTTGGAATCTTATATATCTAGACTTAAAATGTATAATAGTCATCTTTTTAAAATAGAAAAAAGAAATAGTTATTCAAAAACAGATAATGATGCTACATTTATGAGAATGAAAGAAGATCATATGAAAAATGGTCAGTTAAAACCAGCATATAATATTCAAGCTGGTATTGACTCATCTTATATAACATGGATAGAATCTTTTCCAAATCCTACGGATACAAACACTTTAAAAAGTTTTTTAAATGATTTTGAGATAAATAATAATTTTAGATATAAAAATATAGTAGCTGATGCTGGGTATGAAAGTGAAGAAAATTATGTTTATCTTAAAGATAATAACCAGATATCTTATATAAAAACTTTAGATTATGAAAGTAAAAAGAAGAAGAGTTGTAAAAATAATATAGGAATTGCTGAAAACATGGAATATATTTCAGAAGAAGACTGTTATATCTGTAAGAATAATAGAAAATTGAATTTAGAAAAGGAAATAACTAGAAAAACATCTACAGGATATCAAAGAAAGGTTAGTATTTATTCATGTAATGATTGTTCAAACTGTAAATTTAAGCGAAGCTGTATCAAAAATAATGGTCGCTCAAAAATTTCTTTTGAAGATAGGATTAAAAGGATGGAAGTTTCCAAGACTTTTGTGAGATTAAGAAATGAAAATTTAGACAGAATAACTTCTGATATAGGAATTAAATTTAGGAAAAATAGAAGCATATAAGCTGAAGGAGCTTTCGCTCAAATAAAGAATAATATGGGATTTAGAATATTCTTATCAAAAGGAAAAACTAACATACTTACAGAGTGTACTCTATTAGCGTTAGCTTATAATATTAATAAATTGCATAAAAAAATATTTAACCTATAAAAAATTTTTAAAAAATAAATAGGTTTATTTAGTATGTTTAAATTTATAAAAGCATACTTTTTTATGCGTCAAAATTAATAATTCTATAATTAAAATAAGAAGGTGCTGTCACAGAACGTTTAAAAACGTTCGTGCGACAGCACCTTTTATTATTAAAATGTTATAGTATTCAAATAGCTATATTTTAGTCATATATATAACTACTCCATTTACTTCTTCATCTTCAAAAGTTATATGTATCCCATAAAATCCTGAAGCAATATCTTTTGTATCTATTGTTATTTCATCAGTGTTTCCATCTAGAGCTATTTCTTTAACTATAGTTCCATCTTTTTTTACTATAGACACTTTTTTTGATATATTTTCATTTTTTCTATTGTATACTTTTGTATCTAGTTTTAATGTGTTTTCAGAAGGATATAATTCTCCAATATTAACATGCTGTTTTTCAAATTTAACAGTTTCAAGTTTAGAAAGATTCATTAAAGGATTAAAATCTTTTATAGAACCACTTCCAACTGTTAAATTTACTAATTTTTTAGCATACTGTAAACCTTCTAAACTTTCTAGTCCATCTTCTACAGTTAAACTAGTAAGCTTATACATATCTCCTATAGTTAAATCTCCATTTTCTTTATTTAATTCTTTTCTAATAGCAAGATTTAAGTTATTATCTTTTATAGTAACAACTTCATCAAAGTTTATTTTAGATAATGTTTTTATAGCAGATTTAAGATTTTTTGTAGCAGTATCAACATCTTCTTGTTTGATATCTTTTTGAGATAATAATTCTTCTGCATTAAGTAATGCATTGTTTAAAATAACTATACTTTCATCAGTATAATTATCTTTTTCAATTTTTTTAGCTTCCTCTATAGATTTTGTTAAATCTGTAGTGTCCAATCTGTCAGTATTTACAAAATATAGTTTTGCGTCTGCCCAATCTGCATGGTCTGAACCTTCTCCATCACCACCAGTAGTTGCAATCAGTTTTAACTCTTTAGCATTTGTTATATCGACTTCAACTAATTTTTGAGCATCCTTACTACGCATAACACCACTTTCATAAGCTAAATCTCCATCAACATATACTTTAAATTCAACACTAGCTGGACTATGATATACTTCACGATCCACACCTACAAAAGCACTGAACATATTTGCATTTTTATCAGATAAGTCATACACTATTTCTGAATGAGCATGTGTTCCAATACCTTTTTTATATGTAATAGCGTTATTATCTTTATCAGTAAGTGTTAATGCTCTTTTATCAATAGATACATCTTTTCCTATTGTTCCCCATCCTTTTGTTGCAGATTTCCAATCATAATCACTTAAATATGTGAAATCTTTTTCACTTATTACACTTATAGTTCTTGTTTTTTCAGTTTTATTTCCATCTTTATCTGTTACAGAATAAACTAATTCGTAGTTTCCAATTCTATTTAAGTTGACATTATCCTGTCCAGTTATTTCAACTTTATCTGTTAATATACCATCTTCAGCATCTTTAGCGAAATAATCACCAACTAGATTTTCTAAAGTAGATCCAACTTTTACAGTTTTAGATTTTGGAATAGTTAATTTAGGTTTTGCATTATTAGTAGTCAATTTAGGCTCTACAAATATACCATGATCAGATGTTCTTCCATTCCCTGCATCATTAACTTCTAATTTAAGTTGTTTAACACCTTTTATTGGAACATTAATATACACCATATTGTCGGAATGTCTTAATACTTTAGTTGTCGCTAAAACATTATCATCTCCTAGTACTTTAAAAGTAATACTTGAATAATTCTGAGGAGTTATATTCATATCAACTCCAACTTTTACTTCAAAATTATCATAATTATGGTTTCCTAAGTTATATACTACATTACCATTTGCATGTAATCTTATACCTTTTTCATAATTTTTAACTTCACCTAGTGCTCTACCTTTTATAGAGTCATTTCTTGATGGAGTAGCATGTTCAGTTTGGAAAGAATCCCATTGATTATCAGATAAATAATCGTATTCGTTAACTACATGAACATTCATAACTTCTTTAACAGTAGAACCTTTATCAGTTACTTCATATTCTATAGTATAGTTACCTTTTTTAGTATTATCTACATTATCTTTTATTTTTATATCTGTTATCTTTTTACCATCATAACTATTAGCACTTACATAATCTAAAGGATTATATTTTTCATTTAGATTTAAAGTTAATCCTCCAACTGTATTTATTATTGGCTGATGTGCTTTTGCAGTAGCTTCTTGAGATGGATTTAAGTTTGTATCGTAAGCTATTACTTTATATTCATAATTTGTATTTTCTACTATATTATTATCTATAAATGTATCTTTTGTAGTAAATCCTATAGGTTTATTATCTCTATATATTTCGTAGCCTAATAAGTTTTTAGCATTTTCTTTATCTAATGATATAAATATTTTAGCATTTTCTTTTGTTATATTTGATTTTATTGATAATTTAATATCTTTATTAAATCCTTTGTTATCATTTAGATATTTATTATCATTTAAATACCATAATTTTTTAGTAGGTTCTGGATATTTAGCCATATGTTCAGCAGTTGCTTTACTTACATAGAATCCATGTCTAGCAAAATGTTCTTTTAGATTTAATTTAAGAATATCTGATGCTACAATAGCCATAGCTTCATGTTTATTTTCCCAAGAACCGCCACCAATATTTTGTTCTCTAAATTGCTGCTCTAATTTAGGCCAGAATGTTTCATCATATAATTCTAATTGCCAGAATGGTGCAAGATGAGTTAATAAACTCTTATCACTTTCTGGATACCATTCATTTTTAGAGTAATCTTCTTTACTTACTTTAGGGAATATTTTATTTTCCCATAAATTTTGTTCAGATATTTTACTGCGTTCTTTTTTCATTTCTTGGAAATGTAATGGTAACATATTGTTAGTAACTTCTACTAAAGTTCTATTTGTTGTATCGAAGTTATGTCCCATTTCATGAGTGAATCCCCATCCTGTATTAACAGCTAATGCACCACCTTGTTCAGCTTTATTAAAACCTGTTATACCATTTCCAGCATTCATAAATCCACCACGATCTAGGTATTTTATCATAGAAACGTATCTGAAATTCCAATCAGAATGAACTTCTTTCGAATTATCAAATCCCCAATATTTCATAGTTTCTTTTATTAATTCGTCAGATCTATCTGCTGTTTGACTTGGAAGTAAATTGTTTTTAGTATAATAATCTAGTGCATAACTAGATTTAACATTTACTAATGTTTTATTACTAAATACATCAAATACATCTGGTAATGAAGAATCTTTATTTAATTTTTCATTATATTCTCTTAATTCTTTCATTACTTCTTCATCTGTATCTACACCTTTTATAAAGTGTGGATAGTTAAAACCACCTTCTATTCTCACTTTTGGATTTCTTTTTTGTTGTTCTTTAGTATAAGGATTAGAAGTATATAGTACTCCAGCTTTAGAAACACCAGGTCTTATATCATTTACTTCAACTTCTGGTATTGTTATTATATTTTCACCTCTAGATAAACTTATAATTCTTTGACCATTGTGCCGAGTATCCATTTGTTTGAATATTAATTTTGGTAGTGGTGTTGATGGTTCTGCATCGACATACACTTTTATTTTATCTCCTACCTTTACAGCTATACCTGTTGGTTGCCAATCTTGGAAATTCCAAACTTTTCTTTTTTGACTTTCTGCTATAGAATCTCCTCTACTTTCAAGTTCAAATACATTTTTTTGGTATTTATCATTTGAATTTAGCACATCTTTAGCTCTATTTATTAATTCCATAAGATCATTTTTTAGAGGATGTGAATTAACTTCTTTTTCTAATTTTTGAATTGCATCAATTGAATTATATTCAGGATTTAAATTATTCATTAAATCATCCGTAAATAAATTATATACATTATCTGCTAATATATCTTTTTTAAAGAACATTAACTCATTTAATGTCGCCCAATTCTGATTACTATTTACAAATCTTATCTTTATTCTTCTAAATTTTGTTGGGTTGAATTTTGCTTCCACTAATCCTGATGTTGATGTAGCATTTCCTTTTGCTACTAATTTAAAAGTATTTCCTCTTGTAGTAGGAGATGCGAATATCTCAAATCCTTCTAAGAATCCTTTTCTATCTGTCTGTCTAGCACCATATACAACTCTATCTAAAACAACAGAATCTTTGAATTCTACAGTTACCTCATTTTTCCAATCAGATCTATTTCCAGTATTAGTTTCCCAATATGTATTTAAATCCTTATCGATAGCATTTTTTATAACCCGTTTATCATAATGTCCTGCATTATTACTTATACTTTTTATATTTTCATAAGGCATTCTAAACTCACTTATATATTTTTCATTAGATAAATATTCAAATTTCTTAGTATCTGATTTTGTATTTTCTACATTTTTAGATTCTATTATCTCTCTAGCATTATCTAAATCTTCTTTAAAGTCATTGTAAAATGGATGAGTTTTGCACATCTCTTCTAATTTATTTAATTTATCAATACTATTAAATTCTTGATTAACTTCACTCATAGTATTGTCAGTAAATAATCTATTCATTTGATTAATTACTTCATCTTCTTTATACAAACCAAACTCTGAAGCTAATGCCCAACCTTCATGACCATTTTTAAATATAAATTTAATTCTTCTTGCTTGTACTGGATTGAATTTTATAGATATAGAATCCTGAGTTATATCAGCTTTACCATGAGCAACCTTAGTAAATGTTTCTCCTGTAAGTGTTTTTGAAACTTCAATTTCAAATTCTTTAGCAAAACCTCTGTCTCTTTGTGAAGTATATACTATCTTATCTAGAGTTTTTAATTCATCTAGAGTCATTATAACTTCATTAGTATGATTAGCATTATTTGTAGCATCAGAATGCCAATATGTATTGACATTATTATCTATAGCTTTATCAATAGATTGACTTGCCCAATGTCTACCATTAGTTGTTATATTAGTTATATGTTTATTGTCAATTTTATATTGTTTATCATATTCTAATAATTCTTTTGTTCCAAAGTTTTTAAATTTAGACACTTTAGCTTCTGTAAATTCCACTTTATTATCTTCTAATAAATATTTAGCATCATTTAATATTTCTTTGTACTCGTTATATAAAGGATGATTTATAGCTTCTTTTTCCAAAGCGTTTATTTTTTCTAAAGAAGCATATTCTTTGTTTAATTCATTTTTACTATCATTTGTATATAAATTATTTATTTTATCAGTTAAAGGATCTTCTTTATAGAACCAAATTTCTGATGCACTTGCCCAATCATCATGAGCATTTTCAAATACAAATTTAATTTTCTTTGCTGTTGTAGGATTGAATTTAAATTCCATCATATCTCCAGTTTGAGAATGTTCCCCTTCAGAAATTAATTTAAAATCTTCATCTTTTTCTGTTAAAGAAGCATAAACTTTAAATTTCGTTGGATATCCTTTTCCTTTAACTGCATCTTGTCTTGTTGCATAAGCTATTCTGTTAATTGTTTCTAAGTTTTTAAACTCTACAACTACTGAATTTTTAAACTCATCTTTGTTAGGTCTACTTGTTTCCCAATATGTGCCTAAATTATTATCAAATGCATTTTCTAGCTTAGCACCATTGTTATACCGTCCTCCATTATTAGATATTTTTTCAATGTTTTCTCTTGGTATTCTAAAATCAGTATTATATTTTTCAAAATTACTATACTTACTAATACTAAAATACCCAACCTTTGCTTTTGTTGCTACATTTTCTTTTATGATGTTAGCTTTTTCAGTTGTAATTTCATTTGCATAAACATTTATTACCGGTGAAAAATTACTAACGATCATAGAAGCTGCTAATACCGCTGAGATTTTTTTCTTCACAATTTTCTCCTTTCATGTGTGTAAATTTTAAAATAAAGATTTTTATATTTTTATTTAGATACAAAAATATTATATAAAATAGAAATTACTTTATTTTTTATTATTTTATCTAAATTAAAAAGATTAAATCTTTATTTTATAAATAAATTATACATATTTTTCGAAAAAAATAAATATGTTTTTTAAAATTTATTTTTGAAATATAATATACAAAATACATTAATTTTATATTTATATTTGCAATAAATCTATATTTAATATAATATATGCCTAAGTATGCTTATTTTTGAAAATAAAAAGCTTTGATTTAAAATAAACCAAAGCTTTTTACATTTATAAAGTTATATTAAATTATTTTTTATTCTATTTAAATAATTTTTTTATTTGTTCAAATGCATTTTCATTGCCATTTCCACCAATTTTTGTTATCTTATTAAATTTTTTACTAGATAAATATTCTTTTTGATTTTCATTTAAATTTTCATTAACTAATATTATTGGAGAATTTATTTTTGCAGCATAAGAACTAACTGATAATGCATCTACTAAATCATCTGTTTTTCTAGAACCATCTTTTACAACGAATAAATTTTCTAACTTTTTATTTTCATAGAATGTTTCCATTACTTTAATATTAGTTTCTAATCTATCTTTTCCACTTATTCTAGATACTTCCATATTATTTGATAACTCTTTTAAATTTTTATCTAAATCAGAAGATATTGCTTTTTCTCCACCTATAATGTAACTTCTATTTATTTCTTCAGATTTTATAAATTCTTTAGCATAATTTATATTTCCTTCATTATTAGTTAATAGTATTGGTGTATTGTTGATTGCTGATGGAGAACTAATACTTACAGAATCAGCCAATCCATCAAAGCCATTTACAACAGATATTTTTGATATATCTTTATTTTTATCTATTTCCTTAGCTATATTCATACTTGTTTCAAATCTGTCTTTACCACTTATTCTGACAAATTTTATATTCATATCTTTTAGTTCTTTTTCTATATTTTCATCTAATACATTAGTTCCACCTATCAAATATACTGTTTTAACATTTAATTCATTTATTTTATTTTTTACTTCTTTAGGTATTTCTGTTTTTTTAGTTAATAAAATAGGAGCATTTTTTAAATGAGCTAGAGGAGTTGCTGTCATAGAATCTACAATTGAATTAGCATTTGTTAATATAAGATTGTCAGAACTACTCCACATATCACTTATTTTTAAAGCTGTTTCAAATCTATTTTCTCCTGTAATATCTTCTATTGTAGGAGAATTTTTATTTGGAATAAACGGATTTGAAGGAATTGACGGAATTTTATGTTCTATAACATTAACTATTCTACTCTCTTCTGCTTTATTTCCCCAACCATCCTCAACTTCATAGAATAGCTCATATTTTCCAACTTTATTTATATCAAAATCTTTTTCATTTTTACATATAATTTTAGATGTAATATCTTCATCTTTTTCATCTTTATCTATTAAATTTCCATCTGAATCAACAGCTCCTTTTTTATCTGTTGCCGTTACGCCAGACATTATATCAAATTTTGAACCTTTTTCAACATCAATTTCTTTTTTATCTATATTTATAATAGGAGCAGAACCATTGTTGTATTTTAGATTTATATTTACAGAACCAGAGAAAGTCATTTTTCTACCATAATCATCTAATTTCTGATCTTCATTAAATTCATATTTTAAATCTTTAGGTTTATTTTCTAAGTTTCTCCATATTATTTTATTATCAGAGTCTTCATATTCACCATTATTTTCTATATTATTTGGTCTTATTAGTTTATTTTTTATATTTTTTAAATTATTACCAATTTTAAACTCTTTATCAATAATATTTACATACTTATTTATATTTATATTTTGATTCGCAACACTTAAACTTGGTATATGTATAAACATTTTTTCAATAGTGAAATTTTTTAATCCTGATATATCAAATATGCGATTATTGTCTAAATCTAATTTTAATATTCTTTTACGATCATTTTTTTCATATATATCTAATTGTTTTTTATATAATTCTCCTAAAACGCTAGCATCTTCTATTTTATTATTATTTAAAGAGACATCTGTTAATCTCAATAAATTCCCAAGTTTGCTTATATCTTTTATATCATTATTACTTAAATTTATATTTTCAAGATTTATAAGAAATTCTATTCCATCTAAATTTTCTATTTTTCTATTGCTTAAATCTATTTTTTCTATTTTTTTTAGTTTATCTTCTGTTAATTCATTTGAATCAGATATTTTTAAGTTTTCCATTATTCCTTTTCTTAGATTTTCATCTTGAAATTCTATAACCTTATTTGTTGAGTCAGCATATCCTGATTCATTTGTTAGTTTTTCATTTTCTAATGCAGATACTGTTAAAACATTTGCCTGTGATATTAAAGTCCCTGCTAATACAACTGTAGCTATTTTATTTTTTTGCATATAAATTTCCCCTTTTTGCATTCATTATTTTATATGATATTAATTATCATTTTCATTTATTATATATTAATTTATCTTCAACAAAAAGAGTTTTTTCTTTATTTATAAATTTTATCAATAAAAATGAACATATTTTATAAATTTCTATTGATTTTATAAAAAAATCCTTTGCTAAATTAATTAACAAAGGATTTTTCTTCTATGTTTTTATATCTTTTTCTATATTTCTTCTGCTCTTTCAAGTGCAGTATCTATTGTATTACAAAGATTTTCTCTACCTATATCATCAATAAATCCAGATTTTTCCATAAATTGAAGTGGTTGTTCATTTACATGTGATAAAATTAGTACAACATTAAATTTTTTACATTTTTTATGTAATTCTCGTAACTTATTAAGTGAAGTTGTATCCATAGCAGGTACACTTCTCATTCTCAATATTATAGCTTTTTTAGATTTATCAAAAATTACATTGTTTATTTTATCTGCCGCTCCAAAAAACATAGGTCCTGTTATTTCAAAAACTAATACATTTTGAGGAACATATTTTAATGATATATTTTCTGAATCTTTGTCTTCATCATAATTTTCGTCTTCTTCTTCAATATATTTCCATCCATAGACATCTGTAACATCTGCCATACGTCTCATAAATAATACCGATGCCAATACTAAACCAAAACCTATTGCTATTACAAGGTCGAAAACTACAGTTAATGTAAATGTTGTTATTAATACTATAATATCACTTTTAGGAGATTCTTTTAAAACATCTACAAATTCTCTCCATTCACTCATATTATAAGCTACCATAAATAATATGGCTGCTATACAAGGCATTGGTATTAGTGCAGCATAAGGCATCAATAGTACTAAAGTTATCAATAATACTATTGCATGTACCATACCTGCTATTGGAGAATGTGCTCCATTTTTTATATTTGCTGATGTTCTAGCTATTGCTCCTGTCGCAGGAATTCCTCCAAATAAAGCCGACGCTGTATTTCCTATACCTTGAGCAATAAGTTCCATATTTGAATTATGTCTACTACCAATCATTCCATCTGCTACAACACAAGATAATAATGATTCTATTGCTGCAAGAATTGCTATTGTAAATGCATCTGGAAGTACATTTCTAACAACACTATATGTTATATTTGGTGCTGAAAAATGTGGTAAAGATGATGAAATTGTATATAGATCTCCTATTGTATTTACATTTAAATTTAGTATTTTTACAAGACTTGCACTAATTATTACTGCTACAAGTGAACCCGGTATTTTTTTTGATATATGAGGCCATATGATAAGTATAAAAAGAGAAATAAAACCTATAAAAATTGCCATCTTATTAGCTGTATTAATACATCTAAAAATTTCTGTTACTTTTTCAACTGTTTCTATTGGTGAGTTTTTGAAAGTTAATCCCATAAAATCTTTTATTTGTCCGATAAATATCGTTACTGCTATTCCTGAAGTGAATCCTGTTGTGATTGTATAAGGTATGAATTTGATAAGATTTCCCATTTTCAGTATTCCCATTAGTATTAGGAAAATACCTGCCAATATAGTAGCTACTATTAATCCATTCATTCCATCAGTTGCAACTATTCCAGCAACTATGCTCGCAAAGGCTGCTGTTGGTCCAGCAATTTGCACTTTACTTCCACCTAGCATAGAAATTATAAATCCTGCTATTATCGCCGTATAAATTCCTTGTTCCGGTCTTACACCCGACGCAAGTGCAAGTGCTATCGATAATGGAAGTGCAATTATTGCAACAATTATTCCAGCTATTAAATCTTTTATTAATAATTTAGCTGAATAATCCTTCATCGAGTGGACCAATTCTGGTCTTAAAGTTTTCATAAATTATCCTCCTAGACTATAATTATTCATTTATTATAATAATAGTTTACCATTTAATAATTTATAATAAAAGAATTTTGATTTTTTTATATATATTATATTCATTTTATAATAATCTTATTTTTAAATTTAATAAAAAATAGCTATTTTTCAATAGCTATTTTACAGTAATATTATATATTATATGTTTTTTGCATAGTTTTATTTTTTTATTTCATCGTTTGACAAATGTAAACTTTTAATAAAAAATCCGTATTATTTTAAAAATAGTTATTTTATCCTACATTTTATAAAATAGTTTCCCCTTATAATTTCTGTTGAGATTCGATATATTTCACCATCTATTTCAACTTCTTTTTCAGATATAAAATTGTATGTTACATTATTTTCAGTACAATATTTATCTATACCTTTTATTATATCATCAATATTTGGAGCTATTGATGAATCTTCTAAATCGATTAAAAATGCTTTTTTCATGAAATTAAACATAGATATACTCCTTTTTTTTAATATATTAAATATATTATAAAACAAATTTATACTTTTTCAATAATATGATATATAAGAGGTAATAAAATAGTATATAAAAGGTAATATAAGTTTTATTATTTTTATTTATCTAAGATCAAATTTATACTTTTAGCATATTATTTAATAATATAAAAAAAGCAGCCGACATCGACTGCTTTTTGGGGGTATTTGCTGTATCTAGACAGCTAAATGCGAACAGATTACTTTAATTTATTTTATTAACAACTATTTAAAAAATAGTCTGCCATACACAAGAATTAAGCCTGGCAGCAAAGTTCTTTATTTATTTCTTCTAAGCATTCAGTAAATGCACTTTTGCTACTGCTCTTTTTTCTAAAAACAGGTATAGACTGTTTTTTTGCTTTTGTTTCTACTATATTGCAAATTTTATGAGATACAGTAGATGTTAAGATAACAACTGCATCTGGATTTCCTATAGAGTTTGCTAATTTATTTGCTTTTTTTGTACAGACTTTCGTTTTAAATCCTGATTTTTTACCCATTTCTAAATAATCCTTTTCCATTCTTTCATGGCCACCTACTACTAATATACTCATAATTATTCCTCCTTATGTATGGTAGATTATTTTTATTCTACATTATAGATATTATTTTCGAAATTATGATTATCATTATCAATGAATATTTTTAAAATATGGGGAGATTAAATCTCCCCTATATTTTAAAGAGTGTGTAAAAGTTATTATAGTGTGAAAATTGTTTAAAGTTTAGATTAATTCTATCAAATGTTTTATTGATAATCATTATTACATAGATTATATTATCATCAACTTTAACAAAGGTCAATGAATTTACAGAAAATGATATTTTTTATCATTTAGAATTTTTCATTTCAGCTTTATCTAACTCCCAATTCCAAGGTCTTTTTTTTATAAGTCCATCTGCATAAGGTATAAATATAGATATTATAGCAAATACAGCTAATAATTGTTGATACCATAGTAAAGGGAATAAATCTAAAGGACTTAATGCACCTGATGTCAAACTTCCAGCAAGAAGTATCTGAGCACCATATGGTATAAATCCTTGTAATATACAAGTCCATATATCAAGAAGTGATGCTGTTTTTCTTGGATCTAACTTGTATTTTTTACTAAGTTCTTTAGCTATTGGACCAGTTATTATTATTGCAACGGTATTATTTGCAACAGCCATATCGGTAACTGCTGCTATAGCTGATATTCCAATTTGAGCACTTTTTTCACCTTTGATAATTTTTTGAATTTTTTCAAGTAACCACTGTAATCCTCCATGTTCTGTTACCATATGAGCAAGCCCACCTGTAAACATAGATAATAAGAAAATCTCATTCATACCTGCAAATCCAGTGTAAATGCTTTGTGCGAATGTAAGTGGATTTAAATCTCCATAAATTATACCTATTATTCCTGAAACTAAAGTACCTATTCCTAATGTCATAAATACATTAAATCCTGATATTGCAAGTCCTAATACTAATACATATGGTAAAACTTTTACTATATTAAAATTCAATTGTTCAAGAGGAACAACAGTTTCTGGTTTACCAAAAAATATTAGAAGTACAAAAGTTATTAAAGCTGCAGGTAAAGCTATATAAAAATTAACTTTGAATTTATCTTTAAGTTCACAATTTTGTGTTCTTGTCGCTGCTATAGTTGTATCTGATATTACAGATAAATTATCACCAAACATAGCACCACCTATTATAGCTGCTACTATAAGAGTAAGATTTAAGCCTGCTTTATTTGCTGTTGCTATAGCTATTGGAGCAACCGTACTTATTGTTCCCATAGATGTACCTGTTGCTACTGAAAGAAATGCTGATATTACAAACATACCTGCTGTTATATATTGTGCTGGAATAAGTGATAATCCAAGATTTACTGTAGAATCAACACCTCCCATAGATTTTGAAACAGTTGCAAATGCACCTGCAAATAAATATATAAAACACATTATAAGTATATTTTCATGTCCACATCCTCTTGCAAAATCTGAAAACTTTTCATCTATACTACCATCAAATATTATGAATGCTACAATAACTCCTGCGATAATTGCAACTGGTGCTGGTAATTGGTAAAAAGCCATTTCTTTTCCAGAAAGTTCTAATATAATTCCTGTTCCTAAATATAGTAATATAAAAACTATAAACGGAATCAGGGCTTTAGCTTTAGGTTTATTTTCCTGTATTTTTTCCATATTAATCCTCCTTTTGACTTAATTAATAATAAAGATTATATTTTTTACAATTATAGATTATTTTTAAGAACATAATTCTTTTACCTAATATTAATAACTTACTTCTGATAATTTATATATTAAAAATATTTTCTTATAATATATTTATTATACACTATAAATATACATTTTTTCAATAACTGCTAACTTAATAAAGGTTTTTATATTAATTTTTTGATTATAAATTAATATTTAAAGTAGATATAATTTATATACAATATAAGTAATAAATCTTTATTATTTTTAATATATAGATAAAATTAATAGTTATTAATAATCTAATAGATAAAAGCAATTTTATTTTTATAGATTTGTATATTATTATATATATAGAAAAAGGAGGAAGTATGTTATGAATACTAAAAAAATTACATTCTCAGCAATGTGTGTTGTTATAAACTTAGTTTTAGGTATGATTATGGGAATTATAAATATTCCTTTATTATTTCTAGACACAATAGGAACTATTCTTGGAGCAGTTGTTCTCGGTCCATTTTGGGGTGCTTTAATAGGTGCTTGTAGTAATCTTGTTTTAGGTGTTATATCAGATCCAACAAATATACCTTTTGCATTTGTAAGTATTGCTATTGGATTAGTTGTCGGATTTATATCAAAAAATAAAATTTTTGGCTACAAAAAAGCTATTTTAACAGGTTTATTACTTGCTATTATATGCCCTCTAATAGGTACACCTATTTCAATATATATGTTTGGTGGTCTTAGTGGGAGTGGTGCTGATTTATTAGTTGCTGCATTATTAAAATCTGGTCAACAGATATTTACATCAGCTTTCTTCCCTAGAATTTTAAGCAATATAATAGATAAACCATTATCATGTGTACTAGTAGTTTTATTTATTTCAAAAATGCCTAAGAATTTTATATCTCAATTTAAAAATCAAATATAAATTTTATTATAAAAACTATATTAAAAGATAAAAAGTATATAAAAAATAGAGTACAATAATTTGTACTCTATTTTTTTCTTGACTAAAAAAAATTATACTTTTATAATATAACTAAGTTATCAGTTGGAGGTGTTGGTATGGCGGTAGGTACATATGAAATCACTCACGATAAAATACTTGAAAGTGGTAAAAAGTTATTTTTAGAAAATGGATATGAAAGAACGAATTTGAGGGCTATTTGTAAAGGTGCAGGAATAACAACAGGAGCATTTTATAGACATTTTGATGGTAAAGAAGCTCTTTTCTCTGCATTAGTAGATCCTCTTATAAATTCTATAGAGCACAAATTTAAAAATGCAACTAATCTCTGTTTAGATGAACTATCTAATGGCAAACTTGCAGCTTTAGATTATGTTTCTGAAGAAGCTATTTTTGAAACAATAGATTTTATATTTGATAATTTTGATTTATTTAAATTATTGATTGATTGCTCTGATGGAACGAAATATTCAAATTTTGTGGATTTTATTGTAGATTTAGAATTGGATAGTATGGAAAGAGTTTCTATATTATTAAGAAAAAATAATATTAAAATTAATGATGTTAATAATAATGATTTGCATATAATATATCATTCATATTACTCTTGTTTATTTGAAATAGTTCTTCATGATTATTCAAAAGATGAAGCTATACGTTGTGCAAAAACTATTTTTGACTTCTTTATGGCAGGTTTTCATAAAGTACTCGGCCTTTCTTAGAAAAGGTCTATATTTTTAAATTTAAGATAACTTAGTTAGCACTCTTTGTTAGCTTACTTAGTTATTATTTTAATCACTTTCCAATGGATAACAAAAAAATAAATATAATTAAAGGAGGTTTATCTTATGGAAAACAAAAATCCAATGCTCAGACTTTGGGAGTTAGGAGAAAATCAACATTCAGGATTAATAAAAGCTATATTTTTATCAATTGTTGGTGTTATTTTTGGAATGATTCCATATTTTGCTGCATCTAAAATCATAATCGGTTTATTAAATAGCAATTTAACTAAATCCGAAATAATTTTTTGGTGTACTCTTTCAATAACAGGATATTTCCTAAAAGCTATTTTATACAATTTATCACTTTCTTTTTCTCATAAAGCTACATTTACAATTTTAAAAAATGTAAGAGAAAAAGTATTATTTAAATTACCTAATCTTCCTCTTGGAACAATACTAGATACTTCTAGTGGAAAAATCAAACAAATAATAGTAGATCAAATTGAAAGTATGGAAGTTCCTTTAGCACATCTTCTTCCAGAAATGACAGCTAATGTATTTGGGCCTTTATTAATATTAATCTACTTATTTATAATAGATTGGAAAATGGCATTACTTTCTCTAGTATCAATACCTTTAGGTTTTTCTTTCATGTCTGCTGTTATGAAAAATTATCCTCAAAAATATGCTGAAGCTGTTGAAACTTCTCAATATATGAATAATACTGTAGTTGAATATTTTAATGGAATAGAAGTTATAAAAGCATTTAATCAAGGTAAATCTTCTTATTCAAAATTTATAGATAGTGTTAAAGCTAATGCATCTTTCTATTATAATTGGATGAAAGAATGCCAGCTTCCTATGTCTTTATCAAAAACAATTGTTCCAACTACTATGATAACTATACTTCCTATAGGTTGGATTATGTATATAAATGGAAGTCTAAGTATAGAATCTTTTATTACAACTATAATGCTATCTTTGGGAATAACAGGTCCTCTTTTAGCTGCAATGGATTTTGTTGATAGCTTGGCTAAAGTTGGTACTATAATAGATTCTGTTGATTCAATCTTGTTAGCTGAAGAACAAGAACATTCTAATGTTCCTGTTAAATTCTCTTCTATGGACATAAAACTAGATAATGTTTCATTTGGATATAATGAAGATACTGAAATTTTACATAATATTTCTTTAGATATAAAAGAAGGTAGTAAAAATGCTTTTGTTGGTCCTAGTGGAAGTGGGAAATCTACAATTGCTAAGTTAATAGCTGGTTTTTGGGATGTATCTAAGGGAAATATAAGTATTGGAGGTCATGATTTAAATAATGTTCCTCTTGAACAAATATATGACCAAGTTGCTTTTGTATCACAAGATAATTATTTATTTGATGAGAGTATATTAGAAAATATAAGAATGGGTAATTTAAATGCCTCAGATGAAGATGTTATAAAAGTTTCAAAATTATCAGGTTGTGATAAATTTATTAACAAATTAGAAAATGGATACAATACAATTGTTGGAAATGGTGGTACTCATCTATCTGGAGGAGAAAGACAAAGAATTTCTATTGCTAGAGCAATGCTAAAAAATTCACCTATTGTAATACTTGATGAAGCTACAGCTTATATAGACCCTGAAAATGAAGATATCGTTCAAAAATCTATATCTAATCTTGTAAAAGGGAAAACTGTAATTACTATAGCCCATAGAATGTCTACAATTGTAGATTCTGATAAAATATTTGTTGTTTCTGATGGAGTTATAAAAAATTCAGGAACACATGAAGAATTACTAAATTCTGATGAACTTTATAAATCTATGTGGTTTGCTCATATTAATGCAAAGGATGGTGAAGAAAATGATTAATGCATTCAAAAAAATATGGCAATTTGCTGGAGATGAAAGTAAAAATATTAATAAATCTATAGCATTAAGATTTTTATATGCGATATTCAATATGTTTCAAATAGGGGCAATTTACTATATAATAATAGCTCTTACACAAAATGATAAATCAATTACTCCAGCACTTACATCTTTTATCTTTTTAATTATAAGCATTGCTGGAAGAACTGCTACAAGTTATTTTTCTCAACTTCAACAAACTCATGCAGGATTTTTTATGTCTGCAAATAAAAGAATGTTTCTTGGTGATAAAGTAAAGAAAATTCCAATGGGATTTTTCAATGAACATAGTTTAGGTGAATTTACAGGAATAGCTACAAGCGTTCTTGAAGATGTTGAAAATACAGCTACTATGGTAATGGTAAATATTTTAGGTGGATTTATAAACTCAATTATATTTATCTTAATGATACTGTTTTTTGATTGGAGAATAGGAGTAATTGTTATATTAGGTACTATTTTGTATCTAATTATAAGTTCTATGATGGAGAAAAAATCTTCAATATTAGCACCTAAAAGACAACGCTCTAAATCAGAGCTTGTATCTGCTATATTAGAACATATACATGGAATGGGCGTAATAAAATCATTTAACTTGACAGGAAAAGGCGATAAAAAAACTAGAGATGCTTTAGAAAATTGTAGAGTAAGTAATATAAATTTAGAAAAACTATTCACACCTTATATTATTTTACAAGAAATAATACTTCACATTTTTAGTGTTGCTATTATACTCTTCTCTATTTATTTCTCTTTAAATGGTACAATGAATTTAGCAAACTCTTTAATGTGCATTATAATTTCATTCACTATTTTTGCAGAAATATCTTCAGCTGGAAGTAGTTTATCTATTTTAAGAGTTGTATCTAGTTCTATAGAACAAGCTAATAAAATGGATAATATAGAAGAATTGGATGCTAAGGGAATAGAATTTTCACCAAATAAACACAATATCTCTTTTGAAAATGTTTCATTCTCTTATGGTAAAAAAGAAATACTTCACAATATATCTTTTGATATAGATGATAAGAGTCTAACAGCCATAATTGGTCCAAGTGGATCTGGAAAAACAACTATATGTAATCTTATTGCTAGATTTTGGGATATAGATAGTGGTAGTATAAAAATTGGAAATAAAGATATAAAGGAATATACCTTAGATTCATTAATGTCTCAGATAAGTATGGTTTTCCAAAATGTTTATTTATTTGCTGATACTATTGAAAATAATATAAAATTTGGAAATCCTAATGCTAGTCATGAAGATGTTGTAAATGCAGCTAAAAAAGCTTGTTGTCATGATTTTATAGAAAGCTTACCTGATGGATATTCTACTATCATAGGAGAAAATGGTAGTACTCTATCTGGAGGAGAAAAACAAAGAATTTCTATTGCTAGAGCAATGCTAAAAAATGCACCAATTGTTATTTTTGACGAGGCTACTGCAAATGTCGATCCTGAAAATGAAGATAAACTTCAAAAGGCGATTGAAGAATTAACTAAAAATAAAACTATTATTATGATAGCTCATAGATTAAAAACTATCAAAAATGCAGATCAGATTTTAGTTGTAGATGATGGAAATATAGTTCAACGTGGAAATCATGAAGAGCTTGTAAATCAAGATGGTATTTACTCTAGATTTGTAAATAGTCGTAAGGAAGCTATAAATTGGAAAATATAATATAGATAATAAAACCCTTCTAAAAAATAGAAGGGTTTTTAATTTAATCTAATTATTTTATTAATCTAAAAATTTTTTAGCAGATATATCCATAGCAAAAGCTCCTAAAGGTGCTGTTATTATTATAGCTAAAACTGCAACAGATAAAATAATCTTTCCACAAGGCAATCCTGATGCTAATGGTACTGAACCTATTGCTGCTTGTACTGTTGCTTTTGGTAAATATGATAAAACACAGAAAAATCTTTCTTTATTTGATAAATTTGTTTTTATTGTACAAATAAATACTCCTATAGACCTTATTATCAATGCAATAAATATCATTACAATAGCCATAATTCCAGCTTCCATAGTATATCTAATATCTACTGCTGCTCCAACAAGAACAAATAATATTACTTCTGCTGCAAGCCAAAGTTTTCCAAATTTTTCTTGTAATCTAACTTTTACAATATTTGTACTTTTTAAAGCTATTACTAAAGACATACTCATTACTGCTAATAGACCTGACATAGCTAATTTTCCTTCTAAAAAAGTTTCCAAACTAATTAGTAGAAATGATATTGCAAGTATAATTATTGTTTTTATACTATTTCTTACTAAATGTTCATTTATATATCTTGTTTCAAAAAATTTATATAATAAAAATCCTACTATAGCTCCTAAAGTTATGCCTGAAATAACAGATATTGGTATATTTGCAAAACTCATAAAACTAACACTTTCACCTTGGTTCATAGATAAAAATGTTGTGAATAATACTATTACAAAAATATCGTCAAATGATGCTCCTGCTAAAATCATTTGAGGAATTCCTTTTTTTGTTCCAGAATTTGTTTCTATTAAATTTACCATTCTAGGAACAACTATTGCAGGTGAAACAGCACTAAGAACTGCTCCCATTAAAGCAGCTTCTAATTTTGAAATTCCCAATAAATACGGTGCGAATACAACATATGCCAATAATTCAAAACTTGCTGGTAAAAATGACATCAATAAAGCAGGTCTTCCAACTTTTTTTAAATCTTTTAAATCTAGTGATAATCCAGCCTTTATTATAATGATAATAAGAGCTATTTTTCTAAGTTCTGATGAAATTCCAAGTATTGATTCATCAAATAAATTTAATACATATGGACCAAGAATTACACCTGTTATAAGCATACCTATAATTCTTGGAAGTTTTAATTTCTCACATATTGATGCAAGACTTAATCCCACTAAAAAAATTAGTGCTAATGATGTTAACATAAAAATCCTCCTATAAACGCAGAAAAAGCTGACAATTTCTGCATAAATTTTGCAGAAGTCATCAGCTTAATAAGCGGTTTTGGTTTCCCAAGGGAGACATTCATTCCCCTTTAATATTTATTATATTATCTTATATTATAAAAAAAATCAAGTATTTTAAAAAGTAATAAAATAAAAACCGAAAATCTTTATAAATAAAGACTTTCGGCTTTATTTTTTAGCGTCGCTAAGAGGATTTGAACCTCCGACCTACCGCTTAGGAGGCGGTCGCTCTATCCAACTGAGCTACAGCGACAAAATATTATATTAGATATTATAGCATAAATTTTATTTTTTTAAAATTGTTTATATAAAAGGAAAAGTATTGTAATTGAAAAACATATATATGTATGATATTATTTAGTTAGTTAATATTAAAAAATTATATTTTTATAGGGGAGCTATTATTGCTGAGAGTAGGTAAAACCTAGACCCTTAACCTGATTTGGATAATGCCAACGTAGGGAAATTATGATTTTAAACACGATCCTAGTTGGTTTCGTGTTTTTTTATTTAAATTTATTAACATAATTTTTTTATTATTAATAAAAATAAATAGAGGTGAATTATAATGTTTAAATCAATTTTAGAAAATGTCCAAAAAACATCTCCTTTAATCCATAATATTACAAATTATGTAACTGTAAATGATGTAGCAAATGTAATATTAGCTTGTGGAGCTAGTCCAATAATGGCAGATGATTCTGAAGAAGTTGAAGATATAACTTCTATCTGCTCTGCTCTTAATATAAATATTGGGACTCTCAATAAAAATACTATTAAATCAATGCTTTTAGCTGGTAAAAAAGCAAACGAGTTAAATCATCCTGTTGTATTAGACCCAGTAGGCGTTGGTGCAAGCTCTTTAAGAAATAATACAGCAAAAGAATTGCTTGAAAATATTAAATTCGATGTTATTAGAGGAAATATTTCCGAAATAAAATTTTTAGCGACTGGAATTGGTTCTGGAAAAGGTGTAGATGCAGGTATTGATGATGTTGTTTCAGAGGAAAATTTAGATTCTATTGTAGAATTTGTAAAATCTTTTTCAAAAAAGACAGAAAGTGTAATAGCAATAACTGGGGCAATTGATTTAATTTCAGACTCTGAAAAATGTTTTGTTATAAGAAATGGTCGAGCTGAAATGGGTAAAATTACTGGTACTGGTTGTCAATTATCTGGATTAATAACTTCTTTTGTGGCAGCTAATCAAGATAATATTCTAGAAGCAACTGCAGCTGCTGTTGCTACAATGGGACTTTCTGGAGAAATCGGTTGGGCTAATATGAAACAAACAGATGGAAATTCTACTTATAGAAATAGAATAATAGATGCTATATATAATATGAGTGGAGAAAAATTGGAAGAAGGTGCTAAATTTGAAATCAAATAATATAAATCCAAAAGATTTATTGCTATATGCAATAACAGATAGACATTGGTTGAATGGAAGAACACTTTCACAACAAGTTAGAGAATGTTTAGAAGGTGGTGCTACTATAATTCAAATTAGAGAAAAAAAACTATCTGAAGAAGAATTTTTAGAAGAAGCAAAAGAAATTCAATCTTTATGTAAAGAGTTTAATGTTCCATTTATAGTAAATGACAATATAAATATTGCAGCTAAAATAAAAGCAGATGGAGTTCATGTTGGACAAGAAGATATGGACGCAAAAAAAGTTAGAACTATGCTTGGTGAAAATGCTATTCTTGGAGTATCTGCTTCTACTGTTGAAGAAGCATTAAAAGCTGAAAAAGATGGTGCTGACTATTTAGGTGTAGGTGCAGTTTTTAATACATCTACAAAAGATGATGCTGATAGTGTTAGTTTTGATACTTTAAAAGAAATATGCAATTCAGTTTCTATTCCTGTTGTCGCTATTGGAGGTATAAGTGCTTCTAATATTCTTGAATTAAAAGGAAGTGGAATTGATGGAGTTTCTGTAATCAGTGCAATTTTTGCAAGTGATGATATAAAAGAAGCTACTAAAAATTTAAAAGAATTAGCAAAAAGTTTATAAAATAAATTTAAATCTAATATGGAGGAATTATTATGAAAGTTGCATTAACAATAGCTGGAAGTGATTCTAGTGGTGGTGCTGGTATACAAGCTGATTTAAAAACATTTATCTCAAATGGTGTTTTTGGTGAGTCTGTTATCACAGCATTAACAGCACAAAATACAACTGGTGTTTTTGGAGTTTTAGAATCAACTCCTGAATTTGTAACACAACAATTAGATGCTGTATTTTCAGATATTTATCCCGATGCTGTAAAAATAGGAATGGTCTCTTCTGCTCCTATAATAAAAGTAATTGCTGAATCTTTAAAAAAATATAATGCTAAAAATATTGTTGTAGATCCTGTAATGATATCTACTAGTGGCTCAAAATTACTTCAAGATGACGCAATAAATACTCTTGAAGAGTTTTTATTTCCATTAGCAACACTTCTTACACCAAATATTCCAGAAGCTGAAATATTATCAGATATGAAAATAACTTCTGTAGATGATATGGTGAAAGCTGCTGAGTTAATTGGTAAAAAATATAATGCTGCCGTTTTATTAAAAGGTGGACATAGTGTAAACGATGCAAATGATCTTTTATATTCTGATGGAGAATTTAAATGGTTTAATGGAAAAAGAATAAATAATCCAAATACTCATGGAACAGGTTGTACTCTTTCAAGTGCAATTGCATCTAATTTAGCAAAAGGTAAAAATTTATATGATTCTGTTGAAGAATCTAAAATTTATATATCAAAAGCATTATCTGCAATGCTAGATCTTGGAAAAGGTAGTGGACCTATGAATCATGGGTTTGCAATATCTGGTGAATATAATATATAATTAAATAAGAATAGCTACTTTAAATCTATAATCTACATATACCTATTTTCTTTTTATATATAGAAACAATTTTTATTCTCTTTTTGTGGATATTTAGAATTTTTAGTAGCTATTTATTTTTTATTGAAAGGAATAAATATAATGAAAAGATTTTTAAATTGTAATTCATCTGATTTTGAAAAAATGACTAAATCTGAGCTTATTGAATCAATAGCTGCAAGTGAAGGTCGTATTGTAGTTTGTGAAACAATAGGTACTGTTTTACCTATGTTAGGAGATATAACAAATGCAGAATTTGCAGCATCTATGGGTGCAGATATTATCCTTTTAAATTTATTTGATGTAAATGATCCCGTAATACAAGGACTTCCTAAAGAAGTTGATAAAAAAGATTATATAAAAAAAATTAAAGAACTTACAGGAAGACCTGTTGGAATAAATTTAGAACCACTAGAATCATCTGTTTCTAGTTCTGTAAAGACTGATGAATGTTGGTCTTTATCTGCTGGTCGTGCTGGAACTTTAGAAAATGCTAAAAAAGCAGTTGAAATGGGTGTAGATTTTATTGTTCTTACTGGAAATCCTGGAATAGGTGTTACAAACAAAGCTATTACAGATACATTAAAACTTTATAAAAAAGAACTTGGAGATAAAGTTGTTTTAATTGCTGGAAAAATGCATGCAGCAGGTATTTTAAGTGAAGCTGGAGAAAATATAATAACAGAAAAAGACGTTAATGAATTTTCAGAATCTGGTGCTGATATAATACTAATGCCTGCTCCTGGTACTGTTCCAGGTTTAACTATGGAATATATAAGAAATCTTGTAGTACATGCACATAAATTAGGGAAATTGACACTTACTTCAATAGGTACTTCTCAAGAAGGAGCTGATACATCTACTATAAAAAACATCGCTCTTATGTGCAAAATGACAGGAACTGATTTACATCATTTAGGTGATTCTGGATATTTTGGAATGGCTCTTCCTGAAAATATTTTAGAATATGGAAAAACTATAAGGGGTGTAAGACATACATATAGAAGAATGGCTGCTTCTATAAAAAGATAATTTTTAAAAAAAGAAGGTTAGAATTAATATTGTACAATAATTAATTAATACTTATTGAATAATATTAGTTCCACCTTCTTTTTATATAATTTTTATTTTCAATATATTTTAACTACTTTTTAATATACTTTAATTACTTATTTCAATATATTTTAAACTACTCTCTTTTTTGACACCATATTTTTCATACTAGCTATTGGATAAGATACATTATAAATCACTAAAGCTTTTATAGGTATCATAAGTAATGCTTTGAAAGATCTAACTGGTAAAGTCGCTAAAAAACCATAACCACTTAATAAATATATATTTCCTGTGTTTAATATTAATTCTATTAAATTAGCTATTACAACACATAAAACTATATTTTTTACAGATTTTGATTTGTTGTATAAAAATTTACCATATACAATTCCGACTAATGCTGTAGTAACGGTAAAACCTGGGAAAAAATCTCCTGTTATAAGAGTTGCACCAATCAAATCTGCAATAATAGAAATTAACATAGTATATTTTGCACCGTATAGTATACCCGCTATTGTAATAGGTACAAAACTAAATCCAATTTTTATTATTGGTGTAGATATAGATAAAAATCTCGATAAAACTATTGTAATAGCTATTAAAAGTGACATAATAACCATGTCTTTAGTTGTAATTTTATTCATCAAATTCCTCCTATTTCAATTTTAAAATTAAAAAAGTCTTACAATATTTGCAAGACTTACTCTATACTGGTGTACCCGACGGGACTCGAACCCGCAAACCTTCAGAGTCGGAGTCTGACATTCTACCAATTGAACTACAGGCACATATTTAAATACATATATAATAATAATTCATATAACTTCTTATGTCAATTATTTTTTGCATTTTAAAAATTTTACCTTATTTTTTTAAAATTTATATCTCAAATTAAAATTTTTACAAAAATTATTTTTATTTTCAGTTCAATATAATGCTATAAGTACTATTTAAATTTTTCAATACAAAATTTATATTTATATTTGTATAAATTTCCTTGATTTTCTGTAAAATAAAATGTATTCTATTTAATGGATAGATATTTTTAAAATTTGTAAAGGAGAGTGATGTGCAATGGATAGTTATCCGTTGCAAAGTTTAAAATTTTTAAAAGTTCTCCGCTAACAGTATCTTTTTAGAATTATAGTGGTTCTTATTAAGATTTGTTGGCAGAACTACTATAATTGAAAACAGGAGTGTGTTGCGATGATAAGATACTATAAAACTATCGATTCTAAGCTAGAAAAAATCAATCAGTCTGAAACTGGTTGTTGGATAAATCTTGTTGAGCCCAATCAAAGTGAAATACATGAAATTCACAATTATACTAATATAGAACTTGAAAGTATAAATGCTGCTCTAGATGAGGAAGAAAGATCCAGAATTGAAGTAAATGACAATCATACTTTAATTCTTATAGATATTCCTATAGATGAAAGTGATTCGAATAACTCTTTATACAGTACTATTCCACTTGGTATAATAATTACTGATGATTTTATTATTACTGTATGTAGTGAGCAAACAAAAATACTTAATGACTTTATAGTTGGGCATATAAAAGATTTTTATACTCATATGAGATCTCGTTTTTTATTGCAGATTCTTCATAAAAATGCTTCTTATTATTTACATTATTTAAGAAGAATTAATAAAATGACTACAACTTTAGAAAAAGAAATTTATAATTCTATGCAAAATAAACAGCTTATACAGCTTCTTGAGCTAGAAAAATCTCTAGTTTATTTTTCTACTTCATTAAAAGCTAATGAATTAGTTCTTAATAAGATGCTTAAGACATCTAGCATCAAAAAATATCATGATGATGATGATCTTTTAGATGACGTTATTGTAGAAAATAGACAGGCTCTTGAAATGGCAACTATATATGGAGATATTCTTAGTAGAATAATGGATGCCTTTAGTGCTATTATAAGTAATAATCAGAACAATGTTATGCAATTTTTAACAGTTGTTACACTTATAGTTTCTCTTCCTACATTAATTTCAGGATTCTTTGGAATGAACGTAGGAGGTATTCCTCTAGCTACAAATCCAAATGGATTTTGGCTTATTTCTTTAATATCTGCTATTATATGTATAATTATTACTTTCTTTATGTCTAAAAATAAACTATTATAGATTCTGTTTCATAAGTATTTTATAATGCTTATGAAACAGACTTTTAATTATATGAATTAAACTAATAGTTCATATAATTAAAAGTTTTATTTGTTTATTTTTAATTTAAAGGGGGAAATTTAATATGAATTATATTTTATTAATAGTCGGTTTTGTTCTTTTGGTAAAAGGAGCCGACTTTTTTGTTGAAGGTGCTTCAAGTATTGCTGAAACACTTAAAATACCTTCTCTTATAATAGGTCTTACAATAGTTGCGTTTGGAACAAGTGCTCCAGAGGCTGCCGTTAGTATAACAGCTGCTTTAAAAGGTCAAAACGGAATGGCTATGGGAAATGTAATTGGTTCTAATGTATTCAATCTTCTTATGGTTGTCGGGGTATCATCTATTATAAAACCTTTAATAGTAGAAAAAAGTGTTAGAATAAAAGAATTTCCATTTTTAATATTAGTATCAATACTTACTTTTATTATAATTGGTGATCAATTCTTTAATTCAACTTCAGTCAATCTACTTAGTAGAGGTGACGGTTTAATACTTTTAATGTTCTTTTTAATTTTTATGTATTCTTTGATAACTTCAGCTTTAAATTCTAGAAGTAAAGCTCTTGAAATTCAAAAAGAAAATCCTCAAAACTATGAAAAATTAACTGTACAAATAGATGCACCAGTTGAAACTATGCCTGTATCAAAGGCTATTATTTTTTCAGTTGGAGGTATTATAGCAATAGTACTTGGAGGACAAATAGTTGTCAATTCAGCTACAGCTATAGCAAAAGGATTTGGTGTTAGTGACCAACTTATAGGTCTTACAATAGTAGCTATTGGAACTTCTTTACCAGAATTAGTAACTTCTGTAATTGCAGCAACTAAAGGAGAAAGTGATATCGCACTTGGAAATGTAATTGGTTCTAATATGTTTAATTTACTATTTGTTCTTAGTTTATCTGCAACAATATCACCAATTGCTATTGATCCAAAACTTTTTGTAGACTGTCTATTTATGATTGGTGTAACTATACTTACATATATATTCACACTGATTAGAAAAGATATCAATAGAATTGAAGGTTGCCTATTAACACTTCTTTATTTTGGATATATGGCATATTTAATTATGGGAATATAAGTATATAAATTTATTTAATAAAAAATATAATAAAAAAGTCTTTAGAGATATAATCTAAAGACTTTTTTTTACAAATTTTTATATTTTTAATTATATTTATTATTTTTTATCATCTTTGTTATCTAAAAAAGAAATTTCTAATTTTCATCGTCAAATACCATATCATCTCTGAATCCTTCAAGCATCCCTTCAAGATCCTCTTTTATATTTATGATATACCCTGGAACATATTCAACTTCTTCTTCAACCTCAACTGGGCATAATTCAAATGCAGGTATTTGAATATCACTTACAGCTATATCTATATCTTTCATATTATCAAATATTTCATTTGAGTTTTCAAATTCTTTATTTGATAATTTTTCAAAAATTAAACTACTTTTTTTATAATAAAGACAAGCAAGCATATATGCACAATTTCTACTGCCCTTTTCAACACCTTCTTTATAGTACTGTTCTGCTATATTAAATTCATTTTGTTTATAATAAAGCCGTCCTAAATTTTCAATTGACTCTATACAATTATTTAATTTTGCACTTTCATACCATTTTGTAGCCTCTTCTATATTTTCATCTAATATATCTGAAATTACACCCATCATATGTTGACAATATGTATTTCCTTCTTGTGCTGGAATTTTAAATCTACTTTTAGCTTCTTCATACATTCCTTCATAATAATATATTCTTCCTAAATGAACCATAGCATTTAAGTGGTCTGCAACTGCTGCCTTTTCAAAATATTTTATAGAACCTTTTACATTTCCCATTTCTTCATATATACATGCTAGTCTATATGATGAATCAATATCTCCATTTTCAGCTGCTTTTTTATACCAATTAATAGAACCTTCTATATCGTCCCTATCATCATAAATTTTAGCAAGTTTTATTTGACAAGAAAGTTTTCCTGGAAGTTGTTCAAAATAACTTATTGCGTTATCTACTTCATTAAGTTCCATATATAAATCTGCTAGATTTTCTATTGCTGGTCTACATTTCATATCTATAGCTTTTTTAAATAATTCTATGCCTCTTTTATAATCTTTTTGCTCAAAACATATTCCACCTAAGTTATTAGTAGCCTCTATTATTCCACTCTCACTTGCTTCTTCATATAATTCTTTAGCTTCTACTATATTTCCTTCTTTATTAAATAAATTGGCAAGTCTGAATTTAGACATAATATGTTCTTGTTCAATAGCTCTCTCATAATATTCAATAGCTCCATCAATATCGTCTTCTCTATCATAAATATATGCTAATCTATACTGAGATTTCATATCTCCATTATCAGCACTTTTTTTATAATATTTTTCTGCTTCTTCCAGATTTTCTTCCATTTCCATCATCATTCCTAGATTGAAACATGCTTCATTATATCCTATTTTATAAAGTTGTCTATAAAGGCTAATTGCTTCTTTTTTATTTCCCATTTGATTATAAAATACAGCTAAATTATATGTACTATCATAATCACCACATCTATTTCCTTTTTTGAATGCTTCAAATGCTTCTTCTTCTCTTCCTAATAAATTATAAAGAACTCCTAAATTGTAACAAGATTTACCATATCCATTGTCAACCGCTTCTAAAAAACTATCCTCTGCTTTTTCGTAATTTTTTAGAACATAATATGTTACACCCATATTATTTTGTGCTGCTAATAAACCTATTTCTGAAGCTTTATCATACCAATAAAGAGCATATTGATAATCTTCTTCTGAAAATTTTATATTACCTATATCTAAAGCAGCTTCTTCTTTTCCACTCTTATATGCTATTTTATACCATCTTTCTGCCTCTTCATATTCTTCCATTTCTTCAAATATAGTTCCTAATGCATACTGTGATTTTACATTTCCTTCACTAGCAGCTTCTTCATATTTTTTTATAGCAGAATCTATTTTTCCTAATTTATATAATAAAACCGCCTGTGTATGTGCTACATTTGGATCACTTGAAATTTCTTTAAATCCCTTAATTGTAAACATTGTATTTCTCATATTACTTCTCTCCTCTAAAAGGTTATTATAATTAAATAATACCATATTATAAAGAATACTCAAAGTAATTAAAAAAGAATTGCAATATAATTATTTTTTTATATCCTTATTCTTTATAATTTAAAATATAAAAAAGGTAGTATCAAAATAGACACTACCTTTTTATACTATTTATTGTAAGATTCATCATCTTCAACTTCTTTTATTTTTCTGTTATTTTTTATATATTCTTCGTAAGCTTTTTTGCTAACTACTTCATCATCTTCATTTTTTCTTAAGACATCATCTTCTGTTTCTTTTACTAAAATATCGTAAGCTTCTTCACCTACTTTTTCAACCTCGTCTACAATCTCTTCATCAGATCCTTTTACAAATAAATCATATGCTTCCTTAGAATATTCTTCATCAAACATTTCTGTTCCTCCTTTATCATATGTATTATCTTTATTTACTGTAGTATTATTTTTTTCTCTACAGCTATTGACACTTGATAGTTTTGATAACTTTATCTCTTGATTTAAATTAGATTCAAAAGTATTATTTTCTAATATTTTTTCTGATTTTTCAAAGTGAATTTCTTGATTTTCTTCTATATCTTTAAATTCGTTTTCTTCATTATTAGTATTTTGTACTAAATCTTTTTTAACTATATTATCTAATTTAAGCATAATCCGTTTAGAATATGTAACTGTCATAGCTTTCTTTTCTAAATCTTTATCATCAGAGTTAAAACCTTCTTTTAATAAGTTATTAAGCATGTTTTCTGAATATCTAGCAATTATATTAGCTTCTTTAGTTCCATTCATATTTATATTTATCTCTTCTTCATATTCAGATAAAGTTTTTTCTATATCAGATATTTGATTTTTTAACTCCATAACAATATGATATTTTTCAATAGCTTCAGCCATTTGTTTATCTATTTTATTATCTATATTTTTTAAAATTAATTTCATTTCTTTATAAACTTCTTTTTTTGAAAATGTTATTATATCTTTAAAAATATTAAATTCATTTATACTATTCATTTGAAGATAGTTATCTTTTTTAAATCGGCATTTAAAAAACTTAATAGCCATATTTATCACCACCTTATATCAGATATTATACTACATTAATTAAAAATTTAAGTTGATTTTTTGTTCACATAATATTCTAATTAATTTTAACAAAGGTCTACAATAAAATATTTGATTTTATTCTAAATTGCATAAGTACTTGCTAAATTTTATATTCTATAAAAGGCTTTTATATCTACATTTATATTTTATTTATTCAAAACTTCCAATAATTTTTTCTTTTTTTCATCATCTACAAAAAGTGCATTTACTGAATCTTTATAGATTTTTTTATAATCATCTTCATTAAAATTAAATTCTTTTGAACAAATTTCAAATTCATCAGACATAGATGTATTTGATACAGTTCTATTATCAGTGTTTATAGATACTTTAATATCATCATTAAAAAACTTTTTAATAGGGTTATTTGATATATTTTTTACTGCTTTTGTTTGAACATTACTTGTCGGACAAATTTCAAGCATTATACCTTTTTCTTTTACTAATTCATAAGCTTTTTTACATCCATCTATTCTAACACCATGTCCTATTCTTTCTGCACCTAGTTTTTCTATAGAATCTATTACATTTTGTGCTGAAGCTGCTTCTCCTGCATGTATAGTTATATGATATCCATACTCTTTAGCAAGTTTCATAGCATTTTCAAATTTAGAATAAAATCCTTCTTCCTCTCCTCCTGCTAAATCAACTGCACAAACACCTTCTCCTATAAATTTTTTACCTGCTTCTATTGTTTTTATTGCTTCTTCTTCGCTCAAGTGTTTCATACAACATAATATTAAAGATGCTTCTATATTAAAATATTTTTCAGCTTTTTTTATACCATTTATAGCACTTTGAATTACTTCTTCTTGACTCATACCATTTTTAGTATGTAAAACTGGAGCAAATCTTATTTCCATATATTTTACATTTTCAAACAAGGCATCTTCCATAAGTTCAAAAGTAATCATTTCTATATTTTCTTTACTCTGCATGACATCTAGAGGTAGATCAAATCTTTCTAAATATTCATTTAAAGAATTACATTCTTTCGGTGCGATTGATAGTTTTTTTATTTCATCTACATCATATGATGGTAAATTTATATTATCTTTTTTTGCGAGTTTTATAATTGTTTCTGGTCTTACACTTCCATCTAAATGGCAATGTAATTCTATTTTTGGCATATGATGACAATCCATATTTTCATCTCCTTTTATACGATATTTATAATTTATTTTATAATTTTATATTCTAAAAAGACCAGTATAAAATACTGGTCTTTTAATTTTTGATAATTAAAATAGATAGGCATTAACAATTATAATAAATATATACTATATTTTTATTATTTTAAATATATATTTATATAGATAAATTAATTATTTAATTTTTGATACTATACCTTCTATTATATTTTCAATTTTTTCACTAGTTTCATTGACACCATTATGAGTTATATCTATAACTTCTTTGCTCATTGGTAATTCTGCTAATAAATCTAATCCTAATCCAGCTAAGAAACCTTCTGTTCCTTCTCCTTCAAATAATTTTATTTTTTTACCACAATCTGGACATTCTATATAGCTCATATTTTCAACTACACCATAAACTGGTATATTCATTTTTTTAGCCATATTAACAGCTTTTGATACTATCATAGATACTAAATCTTGAGGTACTGATACCATAACTGTTCCATTTATTGGTATATTCTGCATAACTGTTAAAGCTACATCACCTGTTCCTGGAGGCATATCTATTAATAGATAATCTAATTCTCCCCAAATTACATCTGTATAGAACTGTTTAACTACTCCTCCTAATATAGGACCTCTCCATATAACTGGTTCATTTTCATCATCCATCATAAGATTTATAGACATTACTTTTATTCCATTTGCATTTACAACTGGGTATATACTACTTCCATCGCTTAATGCTTTTGAATCTTTTACACCCATAAGTCTTGGTATACTTGGTCCTGTTATATCAGCATCTAATATACCTACTTTATATCCCTGTTTTGCTAATTGATTAGCAGTAAGAGCAGTTATTGTTGATTTTCCAACTCCACCTTTTCCACTCATTATACCTACTATTTTAGATATATTATTTTGTGGATTATTTTCTATTGAACAGTGTTCCTGATTATTACATGACCCTTTTGATGGGCAATTACTACAATTTGACATTTCTTCTTCCTCCAATTTATTGCTTTTAAAGTAATTTTTTACTTGTTGATTTATACTTTACATATATATTGTAGTACAGTTTTTCATTAAAGTCATTAGATTTTTAAGTTTATTTTTAAACAATTTTATAGAATGATAATTATATTCAAAAAAACTCTTCATTTAATGAAGAGTTTTCTGTATTTTATATCTATTTTATTTTAATAAAATATTTACATTTTTACTTTGATAAAGTATTTAACTTTTCAGCTATATTAGAACAATGGTCTGATATTCTTTCAAAATTTGTTAATAAATCTAAGAATATTATTCCTGAATCTATAGTACAAACTCCTTCTTCTAATCTTCTCAAATGTTCATTTCTATATTGTTTAACTAGCATATTTACATTTTTTTCTGTTTCTTCAATTTCATCAAACATTTCATGATTTTTAGTATTTATATAAGATAATGCATTATCTATATTTTTTAATACCAATGAAGATAAATCCTTTATTTCAGTTTCTGCTATTTCAGAAAAATCACATTTTGAATCTATAGCCATTTTATCTATTTCTGCTATATTTTCAGCATGGTCTGATATTCTTTCTATATCATTTACTATATGGAATAATAAATCTGCTTTTATTCTTTCATCACTATTCATATTAGTGTTTGATAATTTTAATAAATAGCTTAATATACTTTTATGTAATATATCAACTGTTTTTTCTGAAGAAAATGTCTTTTCTATTGATTTATTATCTTTTTCTAGTAATCCTTTTATAGAATAATTATATGATTTTTTTGCTTTTTCTCCCATTCTACTAACTTCTTGAACAGTATTTCCAAGTGCTATTGATGGTGTTTCAAACATTCTTTCATCAAGATATTTTGTAGTATTTGCAGTTGCAAGTTCTATTTCTTCTTCTTTTATTGGAACAATTCTTTCTGCTAATTTAACTATGTATTTAGAGAAAGGTAATAGTAATATAACATTTATAATATTAAATAGTGTATGTGCATTTGCTATTTGTCTTGCAGTATTTGTTGGATCTAAATACTGAACTACAGCAACAATAGGTTTATTAAGAAGTATCATAAATAATAAAGTTCCTATTACATTGAATGATAAATGCATTATAGCAGCTCGTTTTGCGTTTCTACTAGCACCTAAACTTGATATTAAAGATGTAACACAAGTACCAATATTATCACCATAAAGTATTGGTAATGCAGCTGTTATAGGTACTAATCCTTGTGATGCAAGAGCTATAAGCATACCCATCGAAGCTGATGAACTTTGTACTATTCCTGTTATTGCAAATCCTGCAAGTATTCCCAGTACTGGATTTTTACTTAAAAATAATAATGCATTTCTAAAACTTTCTAATTCTGATAATGGCTCAACAGCCTGTTTCATAAATTCCATACCTGTAAATAAAAGACCAAATCCAATAAGTATTTCAGCTACTTGCTTTGTCTTTTCTTTTGAGGTAAACATATAAAATATTATACCTATCCCTAGTGCTATTGGAGCAATATCTTCTAAACTAAATGATACTAACTGTGCTGTTACAGTTGTACCAATATTTGCACCCATTATAACTCCTATTGCTTGTGATAATGTCATTATTCCTGCATTAACAAATCCTACAACCATTACTGTAGTAGCACTTGAGCTTTGTATTATTCCTGTTACTACTGTTCCTACAAGTACTCCCATAACTACATTACTTGTAAGCATTTCTATTATTTTTTTTAGTTTGCTACCTGCTGCTTTTTGAAGTCCTTCTCCCATTACATTCATTCCGTATAAGAACATTCCTAAGCCACCCATTAAAGTTATTGCTGTCTGCATTTTTTCCTCCTATAAAGTAAAGTATTTATTATAAATTTGTTAAATTTTCGTTTTGGTTTTTGTAACCTATCAACAATATTTATAATAACAGAATGTTTTTTATAAAGAATTAAGATATCGTTAAGTTAAAGTAAAAAGTAGATTAAGTTATTAAGAGAATGTTAAATGATGT
>NZ_JARIBH010000014.1 GCF_029264495.1 Peptacetobacter sp. | reverse complement strand
TTAATATTAATTTTATATTATTTACATTTTTTAGCTTTGTTATATTATGCTCATTCATTATATTTATTACAAATTGTTCAATTAATAAAATTATGAAGAAAGATTATATAAAAAATATAAATGATCTCTAAGGACATAATACTTAATAATAGAAAAGAGGGATATTATGAATTATTCAGTAGTATATGCAACATCAACAGGAAATACAAAATTATTAGCTAATAGTGTTATAGACGTATTAGGAGAAGAGTGTGTATATAAAGGACAACCAGATGAAAAGGCTATAAATGCAGATATAATATTTGTAGGATTTTGGACTGATGAAGGAATTTGTAATAAAGAAATAAAAGAATTTTTATCAAAATTAAAAGGTAAAAAAATAGTACTATTTGGTAGTGCAGGAGCAGGAGCACCTGAATATTTAGATATGGTATTAGAAAGAACTAAATCTATAATAGGAGAAGATTGTGAGGTTTTAGATGGATTTATGTGTCAAGGAAAGATGAATCAAAGAGTTAGAGAAAAATATGAGCTTGCTCTTGAAAAAAATCCAGATGATGAATTTATGAAAAAAGCAATAGAAAATTTTGATATAGCACTATCTCACCCAGATGATAAAGATATATCTAGATTAAAAAATATAGTTAGAAATATAGTTAAAAAATAGAAAATTATGATAAAAAGAATAGATTAGAAATTTTTCGAAAAAATAAAAAAATTTTTAAAAATAAAAAAGGAAAACGTATTTATATATAGAATTTAGTATATTATAGAGTTGTTTTTCAGCTTTAGAAAGAACAGCAAATTATTTTATAAATAAATATTAAAAAATTACTATTCTCAAAGGTGGGTGTTCATATGAAAGTATATGATAGCAAAATGTTAAGAAATGTAGCAATATTAGGTCATAGTGGATGTGGGAAAACTAATCTTATAGAAACTATTTCTCACGTAGCTAATACAAAAAAGATACCCAAACTTACTGCAAAAGCAAATATGACTTATAGCATGGGTCTTATTCCAATAGAATATGATGATTATAAGTTCAATTTACTTGATACTCCAGGTTATTCTGACTTTAGTGGAGATGTCATATCAGCTTTAAAAGTATGTGATTTAGCAGTTATAGTAATAGATGCAACTGATCCTTTACAAGTAGGAACAGAAAAAGCATTGGAATTAACTGATGGAATACCAAAGATAATGTTTATAAATAAAATAGATAATGAAAAAGCTAGATATAAAGATGTTATAGAAATGCTTAATAATAAATTTGCTCATAAAATAATAGCTATGATAAGTCCTGTGTATAGAGATAAAAAATTTATCAAATTACATAATGTATTTGAAAATGTAGATGATTTAGAAGGCGAATTTAAAGAACAAGCACTTAGTATGAAAGAAGCTCTTATGGAATTAATAGCAGAAACAGATGATGATACGCTTGAAAAATATTTTAGTGGTGAAGAATTAACTAAAGAAGAAATACAAAAAGGTATTATAATAGGTGTTCATAAAGGAGATATTATACCTGTTATATCTGGTTCAACTATAAATAATATAGGAACAAAGGAAATAATAGAAACTATATCAAGTTATATAGAACCTAATTGTCTTGATACAGAAAGTCCATTTAAAGGACAGGTATTCAAAACAGTTATAGATCCATTTGTAGGAAAGATGTCTTATATAAAAGTAGTTCAAGGAAAGATTAAAAAAGAAACAGATGTATATAATCTTAATAGAGATATAAAAGATAAAATATCTAATATATACACTATAAATGGTAGTGAACTAATTGAAGTGGATGGAGCTAATGCAGGAGATATAATAATAGTTTCTAAATCAGCGACATTAAAAACAGGAGATACAATATCTACTTGTAAAGATGAAATACCAGAAGATGAAATAAAATTCCCTAAACCTCAGATATATTACGCTGTAAGTCCTAAAAATAAAAATGATGATGAAAAAGTTGGAACAATATTAGCAAAATTAACTGAAGAAGATCCAACTCTTCATTTCTACAGAAATGCAGAAACAAAACAAGCTCTTTTAGGAGGACAGGGAGAATTACATATAAAAACAATAGTAAATAAAATGAAAGATAAATTTGGAACAGAAGTAGAACTAAGCGACCTTAAAGTTGCATATAGAGAAACAATAAAAGGAAAATCAGATGTTCAAGGAAAACACAAAAAACAATCTGGTGGACATGGACAGTATGGAGATGTAAAAATCAGATTTGAAAGAAGTGAAAAGGAATTTGAATTTGATGAAGAAATATTTGGAGGATCTGTTCCAAAACAATACATTCCAGCAGTTGAAAAAGGTCTAAAAGAAAGTATGGCAAAAGGAATATTAGCAGGTTATCCAGTTTGCAATATAAAAGCTACTCTTTATGATGGTTCATATCACGATGTCGATTCTTCAGAAATGGCATTTAAAATGGCAGCATCAATAGCTTTCAAAAAAGGTATGGAAGAAGCAAAACCAATACTTTTAGAACCTATAATGAAATTATCAATAACAATACCAGATGAATATATGGGAGATGTTATGGGAGATATAAATAAGAGAAGAGGAAAAATACTTGGAATGGAACCTACAGATAATGGAAAACAAGTATTAACAGCTGAAGCTCCTCAAGCAGAAACATTTAAGTATGCTATAGATTTAAGATCTATGACTCAAGGTAGAGGATATTTTGAAATGGAATTTGCTAGATATGCAGAAGTTCCAAGTCAAATAGCAGAAAAAATAGTTGCAGCTGCAAAAAAATAAAATTAAAAACTTATAAATCTAAGAATTTAAAATTAAAATGAATAAAAGTTGAAGTTTTACATAATATTTTCAAGATATTGTCCTATATATATGATAAAATTATATAGGACAATATTTTTTTGAGGTAAAATTTAAAATGGCGAAAATAAAAACAAAATATGTATGCCAATCATGTGGTTATGAAAACCCAAAATGGCTTGGAAAATGCCCAGAATGTATGAAATGGAATACATTCGTTGAGGAAATAGAAGATAAAAGTTCTAAAAATAATAGAGAAACATTTATAATAGATAAAACATCACAAAAACCACAAAGTATAAATTCTATAACTATAAAACATGAAGAAAGATTTTCAAGTGGAATAGATGAATTAAATAGAGTTTTAGGTGGAGGAATAGTAAGAGGCTCACTTGTATTAGTTGGTGGTGATCCAGGTATAGGAAAGTCAACATTATTACTACAAGTGTCTGAAAGTGTTGCACAATCAGGTAAAAAAGTTCTTTATATATCTGGAGAAGAATCAGAATCTCAAATAAAAATGAGAGCTGAAAGATTAGGTGTAAAATCAGAGAATCTTTATATAATGGCAGAAAATAATTTAAGTATAATAGAATTGAGTTTAGAAGGATTTAATCCAGACCTTATAATAGTCGACTCAATTCAGACTGTATTTACACCAGATATATCATCTGCACCAGGTACAGTAAGTCAGATAAAAGAAGGTACTTCTAGATTTATGAAGATTTCAAAAAAAATGGGAATATCAACATTTGTTGTAGGTCATGTGACAAAAGAGGGATCTTTAGCAGGTCCTAAAATACTTGAGCATATGGTTGATACAGTCTTATATTTTGAAGGTGAAAGATACAATACATATAGACTGATTAGAGCGGTAAAGAATAGATTTGGATCTACAAATGAACTAGGTGTATTTGAAATGGATGAAAAAGGATTAAAAGAATTAGAAAATCCATCAAAAGCACTTATTTCAGAAAAACCAAAAGATGCATCTGGATCTGTGATAGTATCTACCGTTGAAGGAACAAGACCAATGCTTTTAGAACTTCAAGCACTTGTAGCACCAACAAGTTTTGGAATACCTAGAAGAACAGCAAATGGAATAGATTTCAATAGAGTAAATTTACTTTTAGCAGTGCTTGAAAAAAGAGCCGGATTACAAATACAAAATCAAGATGTATATTTAAATATTGCAGGTGGTATAAGAATAAATGAACCATCTATGGATTTAGGTGTGATACTTGCTGTTGCATCTGGATTTAGAAATATACCTATAAAAGAAGATATAGCTGTAACAGGAGAGGTTGGATTAACAGGTGAAATAAGAGGTGTTAGTTACATTGAAAAAAGAATATCAGAATGTAGAAAACTAGGATTTAAAAGAATAATAATTCCAAAATCAAATTATGAGGCTGTAAAGGATATAAAAGGTATAGAAATTTGGCCTGTTGAAAATGTTAGACAGGCAATAAATATAGTATTGAGGGGAGAATAGTACATGAGCTTATTTGTAACAGATAAAACTATGAGGAAAGAAGTACTAAAAATGATATCTCCTGGAACTCCTCTTAGACAGGGACTAGATAATGTCTTAAAAGCTAAAACAGGAGGTCTTATAGTAATTGCAAATGATGATAGTGTATTGGATTTAGTAGATGGAGGATTTGCAATTCATGTAGAATATACACCATCATACCTTTATGAATTAGCAAAAATGGATGGAGCTATAGTATTAAATTCAAATGTAGATGAAATACTTTATGCAAATACGCAATTAATACCAGACTATTCTATAAAAACATCGGAAACTGGAACAAGACATAGAACAGCAGAAAGGGTTGCTAAACAGACAAATGCTATTGTGATAGCTATATCACAAAGAAGAAATGTTATATCTGTATATAAAGGCGATCAAAAATATGTTGTTGAGGATATTTCAAAAATATTCACAAAAGCCAATCAAGCACTTCAAACTCTTGAAAAATACAAATCAGTATTAGACCAAGCAATTGTGAGCTTAAACACTTTGGAATTTAATGGATTTGTAACTATTTATGATGCAGTTTTAGTTTTACAAAAGGTTGAAATGGTAATGAGGGTAACAGATATAATAGAAAGTTATCTTTTAGAACTTGGAGTTGAAGGTACTTTAATAAAAATGCAGCTAGAAGAACTTATGGGTAGTACAAGAGAAGATCGGGAATTGGTTATAAAAGATTATGGAACACATATAGCATCTAAAGATTTTAGAGAAGAATTATCAAATCTTTCAGAAGATGAACTTTTAGATTTAACTAATATAGCTAGAATTTTAGGATATACAAGTATATCTGAAAATATGGATATGCCGATAAAGACAAGAGGTTATAGAATATTAAATAAAATACATAGATTACCAAGAAGTATAATAGAAAATCTAGTGAATTATTTTGACGATTTTCAAGAAATTTTAGCTGCAAGTATAGAACAATTAGACGATGTAGAAGGAATAGGTGAAATAAGAGCAACATATATAAAAAATGGGCTGATAAAAATGAAACAATTAGCATTATTAGATAGACATATTTAGTGTTTTCATTTATATTATTAATAAAATAAATAAAAATATAATTAATTGATGAAATAATAATGTAAAAAAATATTAAAAACAATGAAATTTTAGTGAAATTTGCTGTTTTTATTGTACATAAGTGAATTTTTAGTCTATAATAATAAAATATAATAGAGGAGGTGATACATTGATTAAAAAGATTATAAGATTTTTAATTGGTGGATTAGGATTAATTATAGGTTCTTCTACCTATATATCATTAACACAGAATTTTAATATATTAACATACAACAATAAAACACATGAGGCTATAGTATCTGTTATAGTAGGTCTAATCTTAGGAATTATTTTTTATTTAATAGAGCCGTGGTTTATGAGGAAAATAAAACATATAACAAGAGCAGCAGAAAAAGAAATATCTAAATATCCTCAAGTAGATATATTACTTGGTTCTGTAGGGTTGATAGTTGGATTTGTAATAGCTTATCTAGTAAGTGGACTTATAAATTCTATACCTATAGTAGGTAAAGCAATATCTGTATTAGTGTATTTAATATTAGGATATTTAGGAATTAGAATTGCTTTAAAAAGTAAAAATGACCTTGCAAACTTTGGTAGAATAAATAGAAAATTAGCAGCTAGTATAGTAAAAGATAAAGAAGATGAAAATAAAAATGAATGTGAAAAAGAAGGTATAAAAGAAAGTACTAATAATATACCTCCAAAAGTTTTAGATACTAGTGTAATAATAGATGGAAGAATAGCTGATATATGCCAGACTGGTTTTATAGAAGGAAAATTAATAATACCAGCATTTGTACTTGAAGAGTTAAGACATATAGCTGATTCAGCAGATGATTTAAAAAGAGTAAGAGGTAGAAGAGGACTAGATATATTAAACATAATTCAAAAAGAATTAAATATAGAAGTTGAAATAAGTGAACAAGATTTCCCTGAAATTGCAGAAGTAGATAGTAAACTACTTAAATTAGCACAAGTTTTAGGAGGAAAAGTTGTTACAAATGACTTTAATTTAAATAAAGTTGCACAATTCCAAGGAGTTGAGGTTTTAAATATAAATGAACTTGCAAATGCTGTTAAGCCAGTAGCAATACCTGGAGAAGATATGGTAGTTCAAGTTGTAAAAGAGGGTAAAGAATCTCAACAGGGTATAGCATATCTTGATGATGGTACTATGATAGTTGTAGATGGCGGAAGAAAATACATGAATCAGACTATAAAAGTACTAGTCACATCAGTTCTTCAAACACCAGCTGGAAGAATGATATTTGCAAAACCTAAAAATTAATGTAAAATAAAAAATGAAAATAGAAAACTGAAATTCAAGTTTTCAAAATACAGAAAATAAAAATAGAAAGGAATTATTGAAATGAACAATAATGAATTAAAAGCTATTGCAAAAGAAGTAAGAATTGACATTATTAAGTCAGTTTCAGAAGCAAAATCAGGTCATCCAGGAGGATCTTTATCAGCAGCAGATATATTAACAGTATTATACTTCGATACTATGAATATAGATCCATCTAACCCAAAATGGGAAGACAGAGATAGATTTGTTCTTTCTAAAGGTCATGGAGCACCTGCATTATATGCAGTACTAGCTGAAAGAGGATTCTTCCCAAAAGAAGAATTATTAAAACTTAGAAAATTTGGTTCTATGCTTCAGGGACATCCTGATATGAAAAAAACTCCAGGTGTAGATATGTCAACAGGTTCTTTAGGACAGGGATTATCAGCAGCAAATGGAATGGCTTTAGCAGCTAAATTAGATGGTAAAGACTACAATGTTTATGCTCTTCTTGGAGATGGAGAAGTTCAGGAAGGTATGATATGGGAAGCAGCTATGAGTGCAGCTCATTATAAATTAGACAACATAATAGCTTTCTTAGACCACAATGGTTTACAGATAGATGGATCTAATGATGAAGTTATGAGTCTTGGAAAAATAGCTAAAAAATTCGATGCATTCGGATGGAATGTAATATCTATAGATGGACATGATTTCGATCAGATAAAAAAAGCTATAGAAATGGCTAAAGAAGAAGAAGGAAGACCTTCTATAGTTATATGTGAAACAGTAAAAGGTAAAGGCGTATCATTCATGGAAGACCAGGCTGGATGGCATGGTAAAGCTCCAAACGCTGAAGAAACAGTTAAAGCATTAGAAGACTTAGAAGGAGGACTTAAATAATGGCAAATACAGCAACTAGAGAGGCTTATGGAAATACACTAGTAGAATTAGTTGAAAATAAAGATATAGTAGTTCTTGATGCAGACTTAGCAGGAGCTACAAAAACAGCAATGTTTAAAAAAGCATGCCCAGAAAGATTCTTTGATATGGGTATAGCAGAAGGTGATATGATGGGTACAGCAGCAGGTCTTGCAGTATCAGGAAAAATACCTTTCGCAAGTACATTTGCTATATTCGCAGCAGGTAGAGGATTTGAACAGATAAGAAACTCTATATGCTATCCAAATATAAATGTAAAAATAGCTGCAACACATGCAGGTGTTACAGTTGGTGAAGATGGTGGAAGTCATCAGGCAATAGAAGATATATCTTTAATGAGAAGTTTACCAAACATGGTAGTATTAAATCCAGCAGATGATGTAGAAGCTAGACAGATGGTATTAGCGGCTGCTAAATATGTTGGACCAATGTATTTAAGATTTGGTAGAGCTGCTACTCCAACTATACATGATGATTCTTATAAATTTGAAATAGGAAAAGGTGAAGTAGTTAAAGAAGGTAAAGACGTATCAATAATAGCTACAGGTATAATGGTTGCTAAAGCAATAGAAGCTGCTGAAACTTTAAAAGCAGAAGGAATAGATGCAGAAGTAATAAATATATCTACAATAAAACCTTTAGACAATGAACTTGTTTTAGCATCAGCTAAGAAAACAGGAAAAGTTGTTACTGCTGAAGAACACAGTATAATAGGTGGACTTGGTTCTGCTGTATGTGAATTATTAGCAGAAGAACATCCAGTTAAAGTAACTAGAATAGGTGTTAAAGATTGCTTCGGTCAGTCAGGAACTCCAGCTGCATTATTAGAACATTACGGATTAACAGCAGCAGACATAGTTAAAGCTTGTAAATAAATAGTTTAAAATAGAAACGTAAAAAGGAAACGAATTAACGCTCCAGGCAATCAAGTTGCATTGTCGCTGTTAATTTCGTTTCCTTTTTTTCGTCCATATTTTTAAATATATTTACCTTGAGCCTAATGTAAGGGGACGTTTTTAAAATGAGATGGATGATAAGAAAATGATTAAATATTAGAAATATAATAAATTATATATTTTTTAAAAATAAAATTTTATATAAAGATATATATATATGCATTCACATAAAAATAAAAATAATGTATACTTATGTTGAAATATAAATTTAATGTGAAGGGGATTATAAAATGTATTGCAAAAACTGTGGAAGAGAAATAGATGATAAAGCTGTAATATGTCCAAATTGTGGAGTTTCACAAGGAGTTAAGCCATCAGATGAAGGTGGATTTGGATGGAGTTTATTAGGATGTTGTATACCAATTGTAGGTCTAGTTCTATATCTTGTTTGGAAAAATGAAAAACCTAAAACAGCTAAAGATTCAATTAAAGGAGCTATTGTAGGGTTTGTATTACTAATGTTATATTATTTATTTATATTTTCATTAGGTAGTTCTCTTTAAATGATTAAATTTATTTATAAGTGGCTACCTATTTGCTTTGGATGTCATGGAATGCCTAGTCGTTCATTCTATATTAAAGGCAAAAAATTTCCTATATGTAGTAGATGCACAGGAGAATTAGTTGGAATAATAATATCATTCTGTTTTTATAAGATATATAAATTTAAAATAATAACATTAATTATTTTTATAATTCCTATGATTTTAGATGGTGGGGTACAGCTTGTAACAAATTATGAAAGTAATAATACTAAAAGATTTTTAACTGGATTTCTATTTGGGTATTCTCTAGGATCACTGTTCCTAAGAAGTACTATATATATGTTTTTATTGGGAAGAAAAATTGGTTTTGCCTATAAATAATAACAGGAGGATTTAAATATGCTTATAAAATGTCCAAATTGTGGAAAAAATATATCTGATTTAGCTGAGAAATGTATACATTGCGGATATGACTTTAAAAATTCTGAAAAAGAAAAAACTAATCAAATAGTAGAGGAGAAACCTATAAAAGAAGTTGATGAACAAAAGTGTATAGAAGAAAAAGAAAGTAGTTTAGATATAGAAAAAAGTAATGTAGAAGAAGAAAAAAAAGAGAATGTTAGTTGTATTCAAAATAAAATAGATATAGAAAAAAAAGAAACCGAAATTAGAATATGTTCTAAATGCAATAAAAGACTAGATGATGGAGAGGTATTTTGTACAAATTGTGGTAAGAAATATAATGAAGATGGGAAAGTATTTTGTATAAATTGTGGGAGTAAAATAAGTGAAAATGCTGAAATTTGTCCGAATTGTGGAGTACCTCAAAAAAGGCCTGTAACAGATGAGGGAGGTATAGGATGGAATCTATTAGGTTGTTGTATTCCTCTTGTAGGTTTAATTTTATATCTTATTTGGAAGGATGAAAAGCCTAAAACAGCAAAGGATGTAGGTAAAGGTGCACTTATTAATGTTGTTTGTGTTGTAGTATTCTATGCATTGCTTATATTATTAGGAATAACATCTATAATTACTCTTTTTTAAAATGGTATATTTATATAGAAATAATATTTTTAGATATGGAAGTGATTAATGATGTCAAAACAATGTCCGAAGTGTGGAACTTTTTTATCAGATAAAGATAAATTTTGTCCAAAATGTGGTTGGAAAAATACTTCGAATAATAAAAAAATAATAGTCATAGTACTTGTAGTGGTATTAGTAGTATTATTGATAGCTGGATTATTTATAGGATATAAATTTATGAAAAAAAGAGATGAAATAATCAATGAAAGAATTCAAAATAGTCTTAACTTGTTAGACGAGGAATCAAAGTTACAAGATAAAGAAATTGAAGAAGATGAGCAAAATTCTGAAGAATATAATAATGAAGAAATTGAAAATGCTGAAGTACAAGAGGTATATGATTATTTAGAGGAATGCCCTTGTGGAGAATTATGTACTGATTATGATAATGATTTAGATAATTTAAAGAATAGTTTTTATCCTAATGGTGGAGCTACTGTTACCGTAGAAGAAGCAATGCAAGGATATGTATTTAATACAAAAAAAGAATATAAAAATGGAACTCTTTTTAATGTAGAAAGTACAGATTTATCTATGGGAAATTATGAGTTTAAAGTTTTTGTAGATAATATGAATGAAACAATTAATTTTTTAAATGTATTAGATAGAGATAATGGAAAAGTATATGAATCATGGTATTCTGTAAATACAAATAT
>NZ_JARIBH010000009.1 GCF_029264495.1 Peptacetobacter sp. | reverse complement strand
AATGGCTAAAGCTAAATTTGAAAGAAGCAAACCTCATGTTAATATAGGTACTATAGGACACGTTGACCACGGTAAAACTACATTAACAGCAGCAATAACAAAAACATTATATGACAGATATCACTTAGGAGAAGCAGTAGATTTCGCTAACATAGATAAAGCTCCAGAAGAAAGAGAAAGAGGAATCACAATATCAACAGCACACGTTGAATACGAAACTCCAAACAGACACTACGCACACGTTGACTGCCCAGGACATGCTGACTACGTTAAAAACATGATAACAGGAGCAGCACAGATGGACGGTGCAATATTAGTTTGTTCAGCAACAGATGGACCAATGCCACAGACAAGAGAACATATACTTTTATCAAGACAGGTTGGTGTACCATACATAGTAGTATTCCTAAACAAATGTGATATGGTAGACGATGAAGAACTTCTTGAATTAGTAGAAATGGAAGTAAGAGAATTATTAAACGAATATGATTTCCCAGGAGATGATACTCCAATAGTAAGAGGATCAGCATTAAAAGCATTAGAAGATCCATCAAGCGAATGGGGAGATAAAATAGTAGAATTCTTCGAAATGATAGATGAATACATCCCAGCACCAGAAAGAGATGTAGACAAAGACTTCTTAATGCCAGTAGAAGACGTATTCTCAATAACAGGAAGAGGAACAGTTGCAACAGGTAGAGTAGAAAGAGGAGTACTAAAAGTACAGGACGAAGTTGAACTAGTAGGATTAGCAGAAGCTCCAAGAAAAGTAGTAGTAACAGGAGTAGAAATGTTCAGAAAATTACTAGATCAGGCAGAAGCAGGAGATAACATAGGGGCATTATTAAGAGGTGTTCAGAGAAATGAAATAGAAAGAGGACAGGTTCTTGCAAAACCAGGAACAGTTAATGCACACACAAAATTCACTGCAGAAATATACGTACTTAAAAAAGAAGAAGGTGGAAGACATACACCATTCTTCGATGGATATAAACCACAGTTCTACTTCAGAACAACAGACGTAACAGGAGCTTGTAAATTACCAGAAGGAACAGAAATGGTAATGCCAGGTGACAACGTAACAATAGAAGTAGACTTAATAAACTCAATATGTGTAGAAGAAGGACTAAGATTCGCTATAAGAGAAGGTGGAAGAACAGTAGCTTCAGGAGTAGTAGCATCAATAATAGAATAATTAATTGATATATTACAAAGGAAATTGAAAACAAGGGGAGATTATATTATATATAATCTCTCTTTTTTATGTATAAAAAAAAGAATACAGTTGACATGTTTTATATTTTTTTGTATACTAAGGAAAGTGTTTGAAAGAAGTATAGCCGATTAGATTTTTTTATAGATAAAATAAAATTTTAAAAAGCACAAAAAAATACTTGAAAAAACTTCTGAGATGAGTTAAAATATACTAGTGTGCTTGAGAGATATATTTAGTTAAAGTTTTGGCTGAACGTTGTAAAAAAGCTGGAATGGGTTTAGGAAACACCCGGGAGAGTGTATCGGAAGCAGCGGGATATCAAAATTAAAATAAATATTTGTAGAAGGAGGGAAATCAAGATGGCTAAAAATGAAAAAATAAGAATAAGATTAAAATCATATGATCACAAATTATTAGATTTTTCTGCTGGAAAAATAGTAGAAACTGCTAAAAAAGCTGGTTCTCAGGTTTCAGGTCCTGTGCCACTACCAACAGAAAAGAAAATAGTTACTATATTAAGAGCTGTTCATAAATATAAAGACTCTAGAGAACAGTTCGAAATAAGAACTCATAAAAGACTTATAGATATAGCTAATCCAACACAGAAAACAGTTGATTCTCTAATGAGATTAGATTTACCAGCTGGTGTTGATATAGAAATAAAATTATAAGAACATATAAACCGCCTAAGATAGAGATATCTTAGAATGATTATTCTAAAATGGAGTAATCCGCTGTAAGAAAATAATAGGAGGTGCTAATATGAAAGGAATATTAGGGAAAAAAGTTGGAATGACTCAGATATTCACTGAAGATGGTATAGTAATACCAGTTACAGTTGTTGAGGCAGGTCCAGTTGTTGTAACTCAGGTTAAAACAATAGAAAATGACGGATACAATGCAATACAGGTTGGTTTTGAAGATGCAAAAGAAAAAGCATTAAACAAACCAGAAAAAGGACATTTAGCAGCAGCTAATGTACTAAAAAGACATTTAAAAGAATTCAGAGTAGAAAATGCTGCAGAATATACAGTTGGACAAGAATTAAAAGCTGATATATTTGAAGCAGGTGCTAAAATAGATGTTACTGGAATATCTAAAGGTAAAGGATTCCAGGGACCAATAAAAAGACACGGACAGTCAAGAGGACCAGAATCTCACGGTTCTAGATACCACAGAAGACCAGGTTCAATGGGAGCTTGTTCTTATCCAGGTAGAGTTTTCAAAAACAAAAAACTTGCAGGACACATGGGTAGCGTAAAAGTTACTATACAGAATTTAGATTTAGTAAGAATAGATGCTGAAAAGAATCTTATGTTAGTTAAAGGTGCTATACCAGGAGCTAAAGGTTCAGTAGTAACAATAAAAGAAGCAATAAAGGCTTCTAAATAACTACTAAAATAGGAAAGGAGGAACAATAATGCCAAAGATAAATGTTATGAATATTCAAGGACAGAATGTTGGAGAAATAGAATTATGTGATTCTATATTCAATATAGAAGTTAACGAGCATGTACTTTACGAAGCAGTAAAATGCCAGTTAGCAAACAGAAGACAAGGTACTCAGTCAGCTAAAACAAGAGCAGAAGTTAGAGGCGGCGGAAGAAAACCTTGGAAACAGAAAGGTACAGGAAGAGCTAGACAGGGTTCTACTAGATCTGTACAGTGGGTAGGTGGAGGAGTTGCCTTCGCACCAAAACCAAGAAGCTACAAATACACTTTACCTAAAAAAGTTAGAAGATTAGCTATGAAATCAGCTTTATCTTCAAAAGTTCAGAACAACGAAATAATAGTATTAGATGCATTAACTATGGATGCTCCTAAAACTAAAGAATTCGTAGCTATATTAAACAACATAAAAGCTTCTAAAAAAGCTCTAGTTGTTACAGCTGAAAAAAATGAAAATGTAATAAAATCAGCAAGAAACATAGAAGGTGTTCAGACTGCATTAGTTAACACTTTAAATGTATACGATATATTAAATCATGACACATTTGTAATAACTACAGATGCTGTTAAAAAAGTGGAGGAGGTGTACGCATAATGACTAATCCACATGACGTTATAATAAGACCAGTCGTTACTGAAAAAAGTATGACAGAAATGGCTGACAAAAAATACACTTTTGTAGTAGATAAAAAAGCTAACAAAACTGAAATAAAAAAAGCTGTAGAAGCTATATTCGACGTTAAAGTTGAAAAAGTAAACACACTAAACTATGATGGAAAAATGAAAAGAATGGGTAGAACTCAGGGAAGAACTGCTAGCTTCAAAAAAGCTGTTGTTAAATTAACAGAAGCAAGCAAAGATATAGAATTCTTCCAGGGAATGTAATATCCTAACTATTTAAGGAGGGACATAAGAATGGCTATTAAAAAGTTTAAACCTACTTCTCCTGCCTTAAGACAGATGACAGTTTTAGTTTCAGATGAAATTACTACTAACAGCCCAGAAAAATCTCTTTTAGTTAACCTAAAAAAGAACTCTGGTAGAAATGCTCACGGTAGAATAACTGTTCGTCACAGAGGCGGAGGACAGAAAAGAAAATATAGATTAATAGATTTCAAAAGAAATAAAGACGGTATACCTGCAAAGGTTGCTACAATAGAATACGATCCAAACAGAACTGCTAACATAGCTTTATTACACTATGCAGATGGTGAAAAAAGATATATATTAGCACCAGTTGGAATAAAAGTTGGAGATACTTTACTATCAGGTAAAGGTGCTGACATAAAACCAGGTAACTGCTTACAGTTAAAAGATATGCCAGTTGGTACAATGGTTCACAATATAGAACTTAAACCAGGAAAAGGTGGACAGCTAGTAAGATCTGCTGGTGTTTCTGCTCAGTTAATGGCAAAAGAAGGAAAAAATGCATTACTAAGATTACCATCAGGTGAAATGAGATTAGTAAGCGTTGAATGTAAAGCAACTATAGGACAGGTTGGTAACATAGAACACGGTAACGTTGTTATAGGTAAAGCTGGTAGAACTAGACATATGGGTATAAGACCTACTGTAAGAGGTTCTGTAATGAACCCTAATGACCATCCACACGGTGGTGGGGAAGGTAGAGCTCCAATAGGTAGACCATCACCAGTTACACCATGGGGTAAACCTGCTCTTGGATACAAAACTAGAAAGAAAAACAAAGCTTCAAATAAATTAATAGTTTCAAGAAGAACTAAATAGTAATCGTTAATAGATTTATTTATTCGGAAAGGAGGATCATACATGTCAAGATCAACTAAAAAAGGACCTTTCGTGCATAAGGGTCTATTAAAGAAAGTAGAAGCTATGAACGCTAGCGGAAACAGAGAAGTTATAAAAACTTGGTCAAGAACTTCTACAATATTCCCTCAGTTCGTTGAAAATACAATAGCTGTACATGATGGAAGAAAACATGTTCCAGTATATATAACTGAAGACATGGTTGGACATAAATTAGGAGAATTTGTTCCAACAAGAACTTTCAAAGGACATAAAGACGACGAAAAATCAAATAAAAGAAAATAATTATGTTGAAAGGAGGACCACGTAATGGAAGCAAGAGCTACTGCTAAATATGTACGTGTTTCAGCAAGAAAAGCAGGACAGATATGCGATCTTGTTAGAGGAAAAAATGTTGATGAAGCTTTAGCAATATTAAAGTTCATTCCTAGAGAATCAGCTTCAATAATAGCTAAAGTTGTTAAGTCAGCTAAAGCAAATGCAGAAAACAACCACGAAATGGATACAGATAAATTATACATAGCATCAATAGTTGCAAACCAGGGGCCAACAATGAAAAGATTCATGCCAAGAGCTCAGGGTCGTGCATGTGAAATAAGAAAAAGAACTTCTCACATAGAAGTTGTACTTAAAGAAAAATAAGAGAAGGAGGTACGGTAATGGGTCAGAAAGTTAATCCACACGGACTAAGAGTCGGTGTTATAAAAGATTGGGATTCAAGATGGTTCACTAATAATGGTAAAGAGTTCGGAAGCTTCATATTAGAAGACCACAATATCCGTAAATTTTTAAAGAAAAAATTATACTCTGCTGGAGTTGCTAAAATAGAAATAGAAAGATCAGCTAACAAAGTAAAATTAGATTTACATGTTGCTAAACCAGGAGTTGTTATAGGTAGAGCAGGTTCTGAAATAGAAGCATTAAAAGCTGAATTAGAAAAATTAACTAAAAAAACTGTTATAGTTAACATAGTTGAAGTTAAAAATGTTGATAGAGATGCTCAGTTAGTTGCTGAAAATATAGCTTCTGCTATAGAAAGAAGGGTTGCCTTCAGAAGAGCAATGAAACAGGGAATACAGAGAGCTATGAAATCAGGAGCTAAAGGTATAAAAGTTGCTGCTTCTGGTAGATTAGGTGGTGCCGAAATGGCAAGAACAGAAGGATACAGTGAAGGAAATGTACCTCTACAGACATTAAGATCTGATATAGATTACGGATTCGCTGAAGCAGATACTACTTATGGTAAAATAGGTATAAAAGTATGGATATGCAATGGTGAAGTTCTTCCAACTAAACATGTTCCAGGTGCAGATCCAAGACCTGAAAGACCAGGTAGAAGAGATAATAGAGACAATAAGAGAAATAACAGAAGAGGAAATGATAGAAATAACAGAGGAAATAGAAGACCTCAAGGATCAAGACCTCAGAGAACTGAAAATAAAGAAAACTAATAAAAAGGTTCGAGGAAGGGAGGAAAATACTCATGTTAATGCCAAAAAGAGTTAAACGTCGTAGAGTTCACAGAGGAAACATGTCTGGGAAAGCTAACAAAGGTAACACTGTAACATATGGAGACTTCGGTCTAGTTGCAATGGAACCATCTTGGATAACATCAAATCAGATAGAAGCAGCCAGAGTTGCGATGACAAGATATATGAAAAGAGGGGGAAAAGTTTGGATAAAAATATTCCCTCATAAACCAATAACAAGAAAACCAGCTGAAACTCGTATGGGTGCCGGTAAAGGTTCACCAGAATACTGGGTAGCAGTTGTAAAACCAGGAAGAGTAATGTTCGAAATAGGTGGTGTAGGAGAAGAAAAAGCAAGAGAAGCTATGAGACTTGCTGCTAATAAACTACCTATCAAATGTAAATTTGTTAAAAAAGAAGATCAGATAAAGGGTGGTGAATAGGATGAAAGCTAAAGAATTAAGAGAGTTAACAAGTGAACAGCTTACAGAAAAATTAAACGAATTCAAAAGTGAATTATTTAGCTTAAGATTCCAATTAGCTACTGGTCAATTAGAAAATACAGCTAGAATCAAGTTTGTTAAAAAAGATATAGCAAAAGTTAAAACTGTTCTTGCTGAAAGAAAGTTAAACGAAGCTAGAGCTTAATATTGGAAGGAGGCTTTTAAGACATGGAAAGAGGAAGAAGAAAAGTTAGAATAGGCCGTGTTGTAAGTGATAAAATGGATAAAACAATAGTTGTTGCTGTTGAAGAATTCGTTCGTCATCCACTATACAACAAACGTGTTAAAAGAACAAAAAAATTCAAAGCTCATGATGAAAACAACATATGTAACATCGGAGATAGAGTTAAAATAATGGAAACTAGACCTTTATCAAAAGATAAAAGATTCAGACTAGTTGAAGTTGTTGAAAAGGTTAAATAGTTTTTTAAGAAGGAGGGATTACGATGATACAGCAGGAAACTCGTCTAAGAGTTGCAGACAACTCTGGTGCCAAAGAACTATTAACTATACGTGTTCTTGGTGGAAGTAAAAGAAGATATGCTAATATAGGCGACGTAGTTGTTGCTACAGTAAAAAGTGCAACACCAGGTGGAGTTGTAAAAAAAGGTAAAGTTGTAAAAGCAGTTATAGTAAGAAGCAAAAAAGGCGTAAGACGTAACGATGGAAGTTACATATCATTTGATGAAAATGCAGCAGTAATAATAAAAGACGATAAAACTCCAGTAGGAACTCGTATATTTGGGCCTGTTGCAAGAGAATTAAGAGATAATGACTTCATGAAAATAGTTTCTCTTGCTCCAGAAGTTTTATAATTAAGGAGGTGCAATGAGAAATGATGAGAGTTAAAAAAGGTGACACTGTAGTAGTTATAGCAGGTAAAGATAAAGGTAAAAAAGGTACAGTTCTTAATGTAAACCCTAAAGCAAACAAAGTTGTTGTTGAAGGCGTTAACGTAATAACTAAACACCAGAAACCATCTGCTATGAACCAGCAAGGTGGAATAATAAATAAAGAAGCTCCAATAGATATGTCTAATGTAATGCCATTCGATCCTGAAACAGGAAAAGGTGTTAGAGTTAGATTCGTAGAAAAAGACGGAGTTAAAGTAAGAGTATCAGCAAAGAGCGGAAAAGAATTATAATAAGTAATGAAAGGAGGGACCTTAAATGGCTTCTAGATTAGAAGAAAAATATACAAAAGAAGTTGCTCCAGCTTTAATGGAGAAATTTGAATACAAAAACGTAATGGAAATACCTAAATTAGTTAAAATAGTTATAAACATGGGTGTAGGTGACGCTAGAGAAAATCCAAAAGGATTAGAAAAAGCTGTTGAAGAACTAGAATTAATATCTGGACAGAAACCAGTTATAACTAGAGCTAGAAAATCTGTTGCGAACTTCAAATTAAGAGAAGGAATGCCAATAGGTACAAAAGTTACATTAAGAAATGATAAAATGTTCTACTTCATGGATAAATTAGTAAGTGTATCTCTACCAAGAGTTAGAGACTTCAGAGGTGTTAGTGCAAACTCATTCGACGGAAGAGGAAACTACGCACTAGGAATAAAAGAACAATTAATATTCCCTGAAATAGAATACGATAAAGTAGACAAAGTTAGAGGAATGGACATAATCTTCGTTACAACAGCTAAGACTGACGAAGAAGCTCGTGAATTAATAAAATTATTAGGAATGCCATTTTCTAAGTAAGTAAAGGAGGGATTCCCGTGGCTAGAAAAGCAATGGTTGTTAAACAGCAGAAAAAACAGAAATATAAAACTAGAGAATACACTAGATGTTCTATATGTGGTAGACCACATGCAGTTTTAAAAGATTTCGGAATATGCCGTATATGCTTTAGAGAATTAGCATATAAAGGTGAAATACCTGGCGTAAGAAAAGCAAGCTGGTAAGATTTGTAAAGAATGGAAGGAGGGCTATAAAATGACAATGACAGATCCAATTGCAGATATGCTTACTCGTATAAGAAACGCAAACATAGTTAAGCATGAAACTGTTGACGTTCCCGCTTCTAATATAAAGAAAGAAATAGCTAGAATACTTCTTGAAGAAGGTTTCGTAAAAGGTTATGACGTTATAGAAGATGGAAAACAGGGAATAATAAGATTACAATTAAAGTACGGAATAGAGGGCGAAAGAGTAATATCAGGACTTAAGAGAATATCTAAACCTGGTATGAGAGTTTACAGCTCAAAAGATGAAATACCAAAAGTATTAAACGGATTAGGTGTAGCAATAATGTCTACTTCTAAAGGTATATTAACAGATAAAGAAGCAAGAAAAGAAAATGTTGGTGGAGAAGTAATCTGCTACGTTTGGTAATAATTGTTTAGAAAGTAAGGAGGTGCGACAATGTCAAGAATAGGTGTTAAACCAATAACTGTTCCTGCAGGAGTTGAAGTTGAAATAGCTGAAGGAAACTTAGTTACAGTAAAAGGACCAAAAGGAACATTAGTAAAACAGTTAAGCGATGAATTAACTATAAATAAAGAAGAAAATACAATAGTTGTAACAAGACCAACTGATAATAAAAAACATAGATCTTTACACGGATTAACAAGAACACTACTTAACAACATGGTAGTTGGTGTTAGTGAAGGATTCGAAAAGAAAATGGAATTAAAAGGTGTTGGTTATAGAGCTCAGAAAAATGGAAAAATGCTAGTTATGAACTTAGGATTCTCTCATCCAGTAGAAATGGAAGATCCAGAAGGAATAACAGTAGAAGTTCCAAACCAGCTAGAAATAGTTGTTAAAGGTATGGACAAACAGTTAGTAGGAAACTACGCTGCTAAAATAAGAGCTTGGAGAAAACCAGAACCATACAAAGGTAAAGGTATAAGATACGTTGATGAAGTAATCATACGTAAAGAAGGTAAAACTGGTAAAAAATAAGTAATATAATTACTTAGATACACACACTGGAAAGGAGTGAATAAAGTGATAAAAAAAGCTGATAAAAACGCTAAAAGAGTTCAGAGACATAAAAGAGTAAGAAGAAAAGTTTCTGGTACAGCTGCTAGACCAAGACTTTGTGTCTTCAGAAGTGCTAATAACATATATGCTCAGATAATAGATGATGTTCAGAGAGTTACTTTAATATCTGCATCTTCATTAGAAAATGAAGTTAAAGAAGCTGTTGGACATACAGGTAACAAAGAAGCAGCTAAAAAAGTTGGAGAATTAGTTGCTAAAAAAGCTATAGAAAAAGGAATCACTGAAGTTGTATTCGACAGAGGTGGATATATATATCACGGAAGAATAAAAGAATTAGCAGACGGAGCTAGAGAAGCTGGTCTTAAATTCTAATAAAAAAGGAGGGAAACACATGCTACGTAAACCAATAGATGCATCAGCTCTAGATCTACAGGAAAGAGTTGTTGAAGTTAGACGTGTTACTAAAGTTGTTAAAGGTGGTAGAAACTTTAGATTTGCAGCTTTAGTAGTAGTTGGAGATGAAAACGGACATGTAGGTATAGGTTCTGGAAAAGCAATGGAAGTTCCAGATGCTATAAAAAAAGCCGTAGAAGATGCTAAAAAGAATTTAATAACTGTACCAATGGTTGGTACTACTATACCTCACGAAGTTAACGGACACTTCGGTGCTGGTAAAATACTTATAATGCCTGCTGCAGAAGGTACAGGAGTTATAGCAGGGGGTCCTGCAAGAGCCGTACTTGAATTAGCTGGATTAAAAGACGTTAGAGCTAAATCTTTAGGTTCTAATAACCCAAGAAACATGGTAAATGCAACAATAGAAGGACTTAATTCTCTTAAAACAGCTGAAGATATAGCTAGATTAAGAGGTAAAAAAGTTGAAGAATTATTAGGTTAAGGAGGTAGTTAATAATGGCTAAATTACAGATAAAATTAGTTAGAAGTACAATAGGAACTACTCCTAATCAGAGAAAAAACGTTGAAGCCTTAGGGTTAAGAAAAAGAGAACAGGTAGTAGTTAAAGAAGATACACCTCAGATGAGAGGTATGATAAAAAAAGTTTCTCACTTAGTAGAAGTGACTGAAATAGCTGAATAATATCAAAACAGAAATTAAAGGAGGTGCAAAACCATGAAATTACATGAATTAAAACCTGCAAAAGGTGCTGTAAGATCTACTAAAAGATTAGGTAGAGGTACTGCTACTGGTCAGGGTAAAACTTCAGGACGTGGACAGAAAGGTCAGTGGTCTCGTTCAGGTGGAGGAGTTAGAGTTGGTTTCGAAGGTGGTCAGATGCCTTTATCAAGAAGACTTCCTAAGAGAGGTTTCACTAACATATTCGCTAAAGAATACACTGAAGTAAATGTTAAAGATCTTAACAGATTTGAAAACGGAACTGAAATAACTGCAGAATTATTAAAATCTACAAAAGTTATAAGTAAAATAGCTAAAGATGGAATAAAAATCTTAGGTGAAGGTGAAATAGAAAAAGCTTTAACAGTTAAAGCAGCTAAATTCACTGCTTCAGCTCAAGAAAAAATAGAAAAAGCTGGAGGAAAAGCAGAGTTAGTATAATAACCTGCTGTTCTCCAGGCCAGTCAAGCGGGGTGATTAAAACATGCTGTCACAGATAAAGCAGGCTTGGAAACTAAAAGAAATTAGAAAGAAACTTCTATATACACTAATGATGGTAGTGGTATTTAGAATAGGTACAACTATACCAGTACCAGGAATAGATACAAGTATTATAAAAAAGATGGTAGAAGGTAATAATCTTTTATCATTATATAATATGTTCACTGGGGGAGCATTTAGTAATTTCACACTATTTGCTTTAGGAATAGGACCTTATATCACTGCTTCGATCATCATACAGCTTCTTACTGTAGGTTTTGAAAGTTTAAAAGAACTTCAAAAATCTGGAGAAGAAGGTAAGAAAAAAATGGATAAATACACAAGATTTACAGCACTTGCATTAGCTTTTGTACAAGCTATTGGTATAACACTGGGAATTGTTAGAAATGCACTTAAATCTGATAATGTATTTTTCATTTCAACTGTTATAATAACACTTGTTTCAGCAAGTATGATGGTTATGTGGATTGGTGATAAAATAACAGAAAAAGGGCTAGGAAATGGTAGTTCAGTTATAATATTTGTTGGTATTATATCTAGAATACCTATCGATGGAATAGCTATAGCAAACCAAATAAGTTCTGGTGCTACACCAGTTTGGGCAGCTATACTTCTTGTAGCAGTAATAATATTAACTGTTTTAGGTGTAACTTTTATACAAGAAGCCACAAGAAAAATACCAGTTCAATATGCAAAAAGAGTTGTAGGAAGAAAAATGTATGGCGGACAGAGCTCTCATATACCTATGAAAGTAAATCAGTCAGGAGTTATGCCTATAATATTTGCAAGTTCTATATTAGCTATGCCACAAACTGTGGCAATGTTTATGGGAACAAATGCTCAACAATTTGTTCAAAAATGGTTAAGTGGAGCTACAGAACCGGGATTTTGGATCTATAGATCAATAGAAATATTACTTATAGTATTCTTCTCATATTTCTATACAACAATATCATTTAATGTAGAAGATATTACAAAGAATATGAAAAATAGTGGTGGTTTTATACCAGGAATAAGACCTGGAAAACCAACAGAAGATTATTTATCAAGAATACTATCAAGATTAACTTTAGCTGGTGCTGCATTCCTAGGCGTAATTGCTATGATACCAGCACTTATAACTCATTATCTTTCATTACCAATGAGTTTAGCGGGTACTTCGCTTCTAATCGTTGTTGGAGTTGCTCTTGAACTTAAGAGACAACTTGAATCGAATTTAGTAATGAGAAATTACCAGGGATTTTTAAAATAATTTATCGAATTGGAGATGAATAATATGAGAATAATATTACTTGGACCTCCAGGGGCAGGTAAAGGAACTCAAGCAGCGAAAATAGTGGAAAAATACGATATACCTCATATATCTACTGGAGACATATTTAGAAAGAATATAAAAGAAGGTACAGAATTAGGGAAAAAAGCAAAAGAATACATGGATCAAGGACTTTTAGTTCCAGATGAATTAACATGTGGACTAGTAGTTGATAGAATATCTCAAGAAGATTGCAAAGAAGGATTTATGTTAGATGGTTTCCCTAGAAATATAAATCAAGCAGAACAGCTTGATAAACATTTAGCTGATACTGGAATAAAACTTGATAAAATAGTAAACATAGAAGTTGATAAAAGTATATTAGTAGGAAGAGCTGTAGGAAGAAGAATTTGTAAAGCTTGCGGAGCTACTTTCCACATAGAGTTTAATCCAACTAAAGTAGAAGGAATCTGTGATAAATGTGGAGAAAATCTTCACCAAAGAGCAGATGACAATGAAGAAACTGTTTCTAAAAGAATACAAGTTTATTTAGATGAAACTAAACCATTAGTAGGTTATTATTCTGAACAAGGAATAGTTGCTAATATAAATGGTGATCAGGAAATAGACAAAGTATTTTCTGATATAGTTGAATCTTTAAGTTAATTAATGATAATAAAAAAAACTGATAGACAGATAGAACTCATGAGAGAAGCGGGCAAAATAGTCGCGGATACTCATGAAGTTCTGAGAAAAGCTATTATTCCAGGAGTAACAACTCTTGAATTAAATAAGATAGCTGAAGAAAATATCAAAAAATATAATGCAGAACCTTCTTTTAAAGGATATCAAGGATTCCCTGCAAGTATATGTACTTCTATTAATGAAGAGGTTATCCATGGAATACCTGGGAAAAGAATAATCCAAGAAGGTGATATTATAAGTATTGATATAGGAGCCTATTATAAAGGATATCATGGAGATTCAGCTAAAACACATGCTGTGGCTATGGTATCTGAAGAAGATAGGAAACTAATAGAAGTTACTAGAGAAAGCTTCTATAAAGGATTAGAATTTGCGAAAGTTGGATATAGACTTTCAGATATCTCGCATGCGATACAAGCACACATACAAAAAAATCAATTTTCAGTAGTTAAAGATTATGCTGGACATGGGGTAGGGAAACGACTTCATGAATCTCCAGAAATACTAAACTACGGACCAGCAGGTAAAGGACCTAAATTAAAAAAAGGTATGGTTTTAGCCATTGAACCTATGGTAAATATCGGAACTTATCGAGTGTTCACTTTATCTAATGGATGGACTGTTGTTACAGCAGACAAAAAAAGATCAGCTCATTATGAGCATACAATAGCTATTACAGAAGATCAGCCAATAATACTTACAAAGTTATAATTATTGAGCAGATAAAAATAGTCTAGACTATTTAAATATAGGTCTGAAAGGTTGTTTTTTATATAATATAAAAAAGCCTGGATTGATAAGTTAAGCGGATGAGAAAATCAAAATTATACTAATATATATAGAGTCTAAATAATATTAGTATAATAATGATTAAATTATTTTGCTGAAATGGAGGTTTGGTTAATTAATATGGCCAAAAAAGATGTTATAGAATTAGAAGGTACAGTTGTAGAAAGCTTACCAAACGCAATGTTTAAAGTTAAACTTGAAAATGGACATGAAATACTATGCCATATTTCAGGGAAGCTAAGAATGAACTTCATAAGAATTCTTGAAGGTGACAAAGTAAATGTAGAACTTTCACCTTATGATCTTACTAGAGGAAGAATTACTTGGCGTAAGAAGTAGACGTTTTAGTCTGAGGAGGGATAAGTAATGAAGGTTAGACCATCAGTAAAACCAATATGCGAAAAATGTAAAGTAATAAAAAGAAAAGGTAAAGTAATGGTTATATGTGAAAACCCTAAACACAAACAGAAACAGGGATAAAACTTATAAAATATTACTAGTATTTTAGTCGCTCATGTAGTATAATAATATACTGTGATTGTTAACAGCGGCGTTGAATATTGATAATTATCTAGATACGGAAAATAAATTGAAATCAATTAAAAATTATGCGTAGGAGGTGCAATTAATGGCAAGAATAGCTGGGGTAGATTTACCTAGAGAAAAAAGAGCAGAAATAGGCTTAACTTATATATATGGTATAGGTAAAGCAACTTCAAATGAAATATTAGCTAAAGCCGGGATAAATCCAGACACTAGAATAAAAGATTTATCTGAAGACGAAGTTAATGAATTAAGAAAAATAATAGATGAAGATTTCTTAGTTGAAGGTGACTTAAGAAGAGAAATAGCTTTAAATATAAAAAGACTTAGAGATATAAAATGCTACAGAGGTATAAGACATATGAAAGGTCTACCATGTAGAGGACAGAAAACTAAAACTAATGCAAGAACTAGAAAAGGTCCTAAAAAGACTGTATCTCGTAAAAAGAAAAAATAATTAAATTAACTATATAAAAATATAAAGGAGGGAAATAGTAAAAATGGCAAAAGCTAAAAAGAAAGTAACACGTGTTAGAAGAAAAGAACGTAAAAACATAGAACGTGGACATGCACATATACAGTCTACATTTAATAATACAATAGTAACTTTAACTGACGTTCATGGAAATGCAATATCTTGGGCATCTTCAGGTCAGTTAGGATTCAAAGGATCAAGAAAAGCAACTCCATTTGCATCTCAGATGGCTGCTGAAACAGCTGCAAAAGCTGCAATGGAACATGGTTTAAAAACTGTTGAAGTATTCGTAAAAGGACCAGGTTCAGGAAGAGAAGCTGCAATAAGAGCTTTACAGGCAACTGGTTTAGAAGTAACTATGATAAAAGACGTTACTCCAATACCACACAATGGTTGTAGACCACCAAAAAGAAGAAGAGTGTAATTTTAATAATAAGAAGAGTGTAATTTGATAGATATAGAAATAATCACAGGAGGTGTAATTTAATGGCAAGATATACAGGTGCATCATGCAGACAGTGCCGTAGAGAAGGAATGAAATTATTCCTTAAAGGTGACAGATGCTATACAGATAAATGTGCTTTAGATAGAAGAAACTACGCTCCAGGTCAGCATGGACAGGGAAGAAAAAAAGTTTCTAACTATGGAGAACAGTTAAGAGAAAAACAGAAAGTTAAAAGAATATACGGAGTTTTAGAAACTCAGTTCAGAAACTTATATGAAAGAGCAGAAAAAATGTCTGGTAAAACAGGGGCTAATCTTTTAAGCTTATTAGAAAGAAGATTAGACAATGTTGTTTACAGAATGGGATTAGCTGCATCTAGAAAAGAAGCTAGACAGTTAGTAACTCATGCTCACTTTACTTTAAATGGTAAAAAAGTTGATATACCATCTTTAACAGTTAACGTTGGTGATGTTATAGCAGTTAAAGAAACATCTAAATCATCAGCTAAATTCAAAGCTTTAGTAGAAAACAACACTAGAATAGCTCCAAACTGGTTAGAAAATAACTTAGATGAAATGTGTGCTAAAGTTGTTTCACTTCCAACAAGAGAAGATATAGATCTTGAAATAGCTGAACACTTAATTATAGAGCTTTACTCTAAATAATAAGAACAGATTTAGCTTAATAACTTATATTAAATTAAAATTTATTTACCCTCAGTGGATTACTGAATGTTAAGGAGGGTTTTATCCATGATAGAAATAGAAAAGCCAAAGGTAGATATCGTACAACTTAGTGAAGATTTTAGATACGGCAAATTTGTTGTAGAACCTCTAGAAAGAGGATATGGAATCACTATAGGAAATGCACTAAGAAGAATACTGTTATCTTCATTACCAGGAGTTGCAGTTAATGCTGTTAAAATAGAAGGAGTTCTTCATGAATTTTCAACTATACCTGGTGTAAAAGAAGATGTTACAGAAATAATATTAACTTTAAAAGAACTTTCAGCTACTATTGATGGTGAAGGAAGTAGAACACTTAAAATAGAAGCACAAGGACCTTGTACTGTAACAGGTGCAGACATAATATGTCCACCAGATGTTGAAATAATAAGCAAGGATCTTAAAATAGCTACATTAGATGAAGGTTCTAAGCTTAATATGGATATATATGTTGACAAAGGCAGAGGATATGTTCCTGCTGAAGAAAACAAAACAGAAAACATGCCAATAGGTGTGTTACCAGTTGACTCTATATATACTCCTGTAGAAAAAGTGAATTATCATGTTGAAAATACAAGAGTAGGTCAGAAATCTGACTATGATAAGTTAACTCTAGAAGTTTGGACTAATGGAAGTATAAATCCTCAAGAAGGAATATCTCTTGCAGCCAAAGTTCTTGTTGAACATCTTAAACTATTCATTGATTTAACAGAGCATGTAGGCAGTGTTGAAATAATGGTAGAAAAAGAAGAAGATCAGAAAGAAAAAGTTCTTGAAATGACAATAGAAGAATTAGATTTATCTGTTAGATCTTACAACTGTTTAAAAAGAGCGGGTATAAATACAGTTGAAGAATTAGCTAATAAATCTGAAGACGATATGATGAAGGTTAGAAACCTAGGTAAAAAATCTCTAGAAGAAGTTATACAGAAACTAGATGAGTTAGGACTAGGATTAAAACCAAATGAAGAATAATAGACTTTCGAATATATAAAATTTATAAACTCGAAAAGGAGGGGAAAGAATGGCAACTTACCGTAAATTAGGTCGTGAAACTGCTCACAGAAACCTTATGCTAAGAAACTTAGTAACTGATTTACTAAGAGAAGGAAGAATAGAAACTACAGTAACTAGAGCAAAAGAAACTCGTAGAATGGCTGAAAAGATGATAACTCTTGCAAAAAGAGGAGATCTTCACGCTAGAAGACAGGTTTTAGCTTATGTTCTTGATGAAACTGTTGTTAGTAACTTATTCACAGAAATAGCTCCAAAATATGCTGAAAGAAATGGTGGATATACTAGAATAATCAAAAAAGGTCCTAGAAGAGGCGATGCTGCTGAAATGGCCTTCATAGAATTAGTATAATTAAGCTAATAATAAATGCTATGGTATTTTAATGCCATAGCATTTTTAGATATTTAAGATAAGATAAAAACGATTTTTTTAAATCATAAGAAAATATCTGAGAGTTAAAAAATTTAATTTAATATAAGAATTTTGCTTTAATAGAATAAAATTGGGGACTACAGGCTGTTAAAATACAGTCTGTTTTTTTATTGTATAAAAATATATCCTAAAAATATTGTATGAATATAATCTATATATTTAATTAATATTCAATAAAGTATAGATATAGCTTGAAAAATCTTTTATAATTGTATCTGTTGTATGATAAATTGTATGATATAATAAAATATTATAATGTTTTTAGAGTTATAAAATTTATGAGAATTTTTAAATATAGGAAAAGAGGTGTTGAAAATGGATAATCTTATAGAAATTAAAAATCTTTATTTTTATTATGAAAATGAAGAGGGAGAAAAACAAAAAGCTATAGAAGATTTTAGTTTAGATATAAAAAAAGGTGAATTTGTAGCAATTATAGGTCATAATGGTTCTGGTAAATCAACACTTTCAAAAAATATGAATGCGATACTTAAGCCTAATAAAGGTGATGTTATTGTAAAGGAAATGAATACAAAAGATGAAAATAATATGTGGGATATAAGACAAACAGCAGGAATGGTATTTCAAAATCCAGATAATCAAATAGTAGCTACTATAGTAGAGGAAGATGTAGCATTTGGACCAGAAAATTTAGGTATAGAACCATCAGAAATAAGAAAAAGAGTAGAAGAATCATTAAAAAATGTAGGTATGTATGAATTTAGAGATAGACAACCACATCTATTATCAGGAGGACAAAAACAAAGAGTGGCAATAGCTGGAATAATAGCTATGAAACCAGAGTGTATAATTTTTGATGAAGCAACAGCTATGTTAGATCCTTCTGGAAGAAAAGAGGTTATGAATACTATTAAAAAGCTAAATAAAGAAGAAGGAATAACAGCTATACACATAACTCACTTTATGGAAGAAGCTGTAGATGCAGATAGGGTAATAGTTATGGAGAAAGGTAAAAAAGTATTAGAAGGGACTCCACGAGAAGTATTTAAAGAGATAGAAAGACTTAAAAAGATAGGTCTTGATGTTCCTTGTATGACTGAAATATCTTATATGTTAAATAAAGAAGGTTTAAACATAAAAGAAGATATATTAACAGTGGATGAAATGGTGAATGAATTATGTCTATTAAAGTAAGTAATTTAACATATATATATGATGAAGGAATGCCTTTTGAAAATAGAGCTATTGATGATATTTCTTTTGAAATAGAAGATAATGATTTTGTTGGATTAATTGGTCATACAGGTTCTGGAAAATCTACTTTAATACAGCATTTAAACGGACTTTTAAAGCCTTCTTCTGGAAGTATATATATAAATGAATTTAATATAACTCAAAAGGATATTAATCTTACAGAAATAAGAAAAAGAGTAGGTGTAGTTTTTCAATATCCAGAATATCAATTATTTGAAGAAACAGTTGAAAAAGATATTGAATTTGGACCAAGAAATATGGGTCTTTCTGAAGAAGAAATATGTAAAAGAGTTAAATCATCTATGAATGCTGTAGGACTTAATTATGAAGAATATAGATTAAAATCTCCATTTGAACTATCAGGAGGACAAAAAAGAAGAGTTGCAATAGCAGGAGTTATAGCAATGGATCCAGAGGTTTTAATTTTAGATGAACCAACTGCAGGTCTAGACCCAGGTGGTAGAGAAGAGATCTTTAATCTTATAAGAAAATTACATAAAGAAAGAAATATAACTATAATACTTTCATCTCATAGTATGGATGATATGGCGAAACTAGTAAAAACGCTTATAGTTATGAATAAAGGAAAAATAGAGTTTATGGGTAATCCTAGAGAAGTATTTAGAGATAATGCACATAGACTTAAAGAAATAGGATTAGATATACCACAAGTATTAGAACTAGCAATAAAACTTAGAGAAAAAGGTTTTGATATAAGACAGGATATAATTACTCCTGAGGAAGCAAAATGTGAGATATTAAGAGTAATAGGAGGTAGGAAACAATGTTAAAAGATATAACAGTTGGACAATATTATCCAACATCATCTCCTATTCATAAATTAGATGCAGGATTAAAATTAATAGCTACTATATTATTTATGATATCTATATTTATGATAAATAATATGTCGGTATATATAGGAGTTGTAGCTGTATTAATTATTTTGACAATTCTTTCTAAAATACCTGTAAAATTCATTTTAAAAGGATTAAAGCCTCTAAAATGGATAATTATATTTACATTTATAGTAAATATGTTTTGTATACCAGGAGAAAAAATCTGGTCTTTTGGATTTATGGCTATAACCAAAGAAGGTATTAGACAGGCTATTTTTATGTCTATAAGATTGACACTACTTATAGTAGGAACATCTTTATTGACACTTACTACATCTCCAATAGCACTTACAGATGGAATAGAAAGAGTTTTAACTCCATTTAAAAAAATAGGTATGCCAGTACATGAATTAGCGATGATGATGACAATAGCTCTTAGATTTATTCCTACACTTTTGGATGAAACAGATAAGATTATGAAAGCACAGATGTCTAGAGGTGCTGATTTTGAAAGTAAAAATATTATAAATAGAGCTAAAAATCTAGTTCCTTTATTAGTTCCATTATTTGTAAGTGCATTTAGAAGAGCAGATGAACTTGCTATGGCGATGGAGTCTAGATGTTATAGAGGTGGAGATAATAGAACAAAGATGAAGGAAGCAATTATAAGTAAAAGAGAGTATATTGCAACTGTACTTATAATAATTTATATGATTCTTATATTTTTATCTAGACAACTTTAATTTAAATGTAAAATAATGTATTATAAATTTGTCTGTTAGGAGGACAATATGAGAAATATAAAAATAATAGTTCAGTATAATGGTGCAAATTATTGTGGTTGGCAAGAACAACCGGATTCGCTTGGAATACAAGGAAATATAGAGTATGCAATAAAAGAAATTACAAAAGAAAAAGTTAAGATAAATGGATCAGGAAGAACAGATGCAGGTGTACATGCTATAGGTCAAGTAGCTAATTTTAAGATAGAATCAAAAATAGATGTATCTAGAATACCAGATGCATTAAATTCTAAGTTACCCAAGGATATATCTATTATAGATGCAGAAGAAGTAGATGAAGATTTCCATGCAAGGTATAGTGCCAAAGGTAAAGTTTATAGGTATTTAGTTTATAATAGTAGGTATCGAAATCCAATTCTGAAAGATATATCATATCAGGTTAAATATGATTTAGACTTTGATAAAATGAAAAAAGCAGCAGAATCACTTGTAGGAACACATGATTTTTGTGGATTTATGAGCAGTGGTTCTTCTATAAAAGATACTGTTAGAACAATAAGAAATGTAAAAATTGAAAAAGAGGGCGATTTAATAGTATTTGAATTTGAAGGGAATGGATTTTTATATAATATGGTAAGAATAATTTCCGGAACACTTATAGATATAGGAAGAGGAAAGATAGAAGAAAATATGGAGGAAATAATAAAATCAAAAAATAGGTCAAATGCAGGTCATACAGCGCCTGGACACGCATTATTCCTCAAAAAAGTTTTCTATTAATCTTGACACTTTTAAGTTATAGTCGTATAATATACAAGAATGTGTTAATAAGTCCACTTTGCCCCGGACTTGACATAAACGGAAAATATTTTTATAGGAAAAAAGTTAAGGAGGGACAGATATGAAAAGTTATATAGCTAAACCAGCAGACGTAAAAAGAAACTGGTACTTAGTTGACGCTGAAGGAAAAACTTTAGGTCGTTTAGCAACAGAAGTAGCAACAATATTAAGAGGGAAACATAAACCAACATTTACACCACATGTTGACGGAGGAGACTTCGTAGTAGTTGTAAATGCATCAAAAGTAGTTTTAACAGGTAAAAAATTAGATCAGAAATACTACAGATACCACACAGGTTATGTAGGTGGTCTTAAAGAAATATCATACAGAGAAATGATGCAGAAAAAACCTGAAGAAGTAGTAGCTCACGCAGTTAGCGGAATGTTACCAAAAAATAAATTAAGAAGCAGAATGATGACTAGATTAAGAGTATTCGCTGGTGCTGAACATGATCATGCAGCTCAGAATCCAGAAGTAATAGAATTTTAATTAGGTGAAAGGAGGAGTTATCATGGCAAATGTACAGTACATAGGAACAGGAAGAAGAAAACATTCTGTAGCTAGAGTTAGATTAGTTGCAGGAGAAGGAAATATAATAGTAAATGGTAGATCATTAGATGAATATTTCAACTATGAAACATTAATAAGAGATGTTAAACAGCCATTAGTATTAACTGAAACTGAAAATAAATTTGACGTTATAGTAAAAGTTGAAGGTGGAGGATTCACTGGACAGGCTGGTGCTATAAGACATGGTATATCTAGAGCTTTATTAAAAGCTGATGAAGATTTAAGACCTGCTTTAAAGAAAGAAGGATTCTTAACTAGAGATGCTAGAATGAAAGAAAGAAAAAAATACGGTTTAAAAGCTGCCAGAAGAGCTCCACAGTTCTCAAAAAGATAGTTTTTACGTATTATATGCTTACAAAGAATTCCCGGGATTTTATTCCGGGATTTTTTATTATATAAATAAAGAAAGAAGATGATATTATGTTATATACAATTTATTTCAGCCCGACTGGAAGAACAGAAAAAATAGCCAAAACAATTTCTTCAATGTGGAAAAATGTTGAATATGTGGATATATCTAGAATGGATATAAACTACGACGATTTAATTATTTCTAAAGAAGATATAGTAATGATAGTAGTGCCATCTTTTGGAGGAAGAATACCTAATATAGCAGCAGAAAGATTATCTAAAATAGAAGGTAACGGTGCAAAATCTATAGCTGTAGTAGTATATGGAAATAGAGAATATGATGATACGCTTATAGAATTATATGATTTATTAAAAGAGGATGGATTTATTGTTGGAGCTATGATATCGGCTGTAGCAGAACATTCTATTATAAGAAGTATAGCATCAAATAGACCGGATGAAGCTGATATAAAAGAATTAAAAAGTTTTTCAGAAAAAATAAAAAATAAATTTGAAAATGAAGATATTAATAAAAATTTATTACCAAAAGGAAATAGACCATATAAAGATTTTAAAGGATCATCATTAAAACCAATTGCAAATGAAAGATGTAATGAATGTGGATTATGTGTAGAAAAATGTCCTGTAGGTGCAATATCAACAGATGATATGAAGAATGTGGATAAAAATATATGTATTTCTTGTATGAGATGTATAGAGGTCTGTCCAAATAAGGCAAGATATATTGATTATAGTATGAAAGAAGAACTAGAAAAAAGATTAAAGCCTTTGTGTTCAGAAAGAAAGAATAATGAGCTAATTTTATAATAATTTAAACAAGAAAGAATTGATTCAAATAAAAAAGAAATCCTCCAGATGAACTGGAGGATTTCTCTATTTTAAAAGTGATTTTTCTAAAGATAGTTAAGTAATTGAGTAAGAACCCAATTATTATGATTTTTAAGATAATAAATTCCTTGGTTTGCAGAAATAACATTTCCAGAAACCTCTCTGAAAATCATAGATGAATTATGGAATTCATCAGCTTCATGTCTGGTAGTAAAAATAATAGATTTATTTATAGAACCAGTTATTAAAAGAAGCTCCATATCATCTTCAGACTTAATTCTAGTATGAGCTATATTTGTATTTTTTTTCATATAACTAATATAAGTATCTAATACATATACATCTTCTTTTGCATCGACAATATCATCCATTGTGATGCTATCTTTTGTAGCTAATGTATGATTTTTTGGAATCATAATACCAAATTGACATGAACGAACTAATTTACTATCGATATTATCTGGAAGTTCTAATGTTGATGATACATATGCTAAAATAACATCGTATTTACCGCTTAATAAGTAATCTACATAATATGCATTATGACATCTATCAAAAACTATATCTACATTAGGATATTTTGATTTTAAAGTAGATACTGCTGAATCTAGAATGTTTAAAGAACTAAACCCATACATACCAATAGTTAATTTACCCTTTGAATACATCGAGCTAAACTTTGTTTTCAAAACAGCATCGTCATAGGCTTTTAATATTTTTACAACTTCTTTATAGAATATTTCTCCTTGAGGAGTAAGAGATACATTTCTACTATTTCTAATAAATAGATCGGTTTCTAATTCTTCTTCAAGGTTTTGTATATGATGACTTATTGCAGGTTGAGCTATATGACACTCCTTAGCTGCTTTTGTAAAATTTTTATTACGTGCGACACTTTCAAAATAATGCAGTTTTTCAATTTTCATATTTTATCACCAATTAAAAAATATTTATATTAAATCTAGATATGTATATTAATATTAATATATATATCTATAAGAAAACATATATAAATAATTATAAAACAAAATAGGAAAAAAGACAAAAGAAATTTAAATAGGTATAAGAAAGTAAAAATTTTCCTATAAAAATAAATATTTATATACGTATAATAAAAAAAAATCTAGAATACTGTATAATATTAAAAAATATATTGACAAAAATGAAAAAAATATATAAAATATTTAGTTTAGGTTTGACAAAAATGCTTATTTGTGGTATTATGTAAACATAGAATAAGTGGGAAGGTGATATGATGGCAACAGTCCATACTTTAGAAAGTATAAAATCTACTCTTGAAAAACATATAGGAAAAAGAGTACAATTAAAAGCTAACAAGGGGAGAAAGCAGATTGTCACAAAGAGGGGAATACTTGAAGAAGCATATCCAAGTGTATTCATTGTAAAATTAGATGATGAAACAAATGGAGCATCTAGAGTTTCTTATAGTTATTCAGATTTATTAACTTCTAATGTTAAATTACAAGTTATAAAAGGAAAATCTGAAAATGAAAGAAAAGTAAGTTAAATTAATATAATAAAAAGTTACAGTATAAAATTATACTGTATAATTTTTTGATTTTTATAATTCATTTTGAATTAGTAAAACAGGTAATTGTATATTATATACACAGTTACCTGTTTTTTGTAGTATAATTAATATTGAAATTAATCTTTTACATATGATAATATGTTGGAGGTAAAAATGAAGGTTAAATGTAGAGCAAAAATAAATTTGTCAATAGATATACTTGGCAAACTTGAAAATGGATATCATCTTGTAGAAATGATAATGCAATCAATTGATTTATATGATATTTTAGATATCAACGAAAGAAATGATGGAAAAATAATACTGACTAGTGAAAATAAAGAAATACCATTAGATGAAACAAATATAATATATAAAGCAGCAACTCTTTTAAAAGAAGAGATGAATATAAAAAAAGGTGCTGAAATAGTTATAGATAAAAAAATACCTGTTGCAGCAGGTATGGCAGGTGGAAGTACTGATGCAGCGGGAACATTAATTGCACTTAATAAAATCTGGAAATTAAATCTAGATGAGAAACAATTAAAAGAAATAGGTTTTAAATTGGGTGCGGATGTACCATTCTGTATATCAGGAGGAGCTGTTTTAGCAGAAAATTTAGGTGAAAAATTAACTAATATAAAAGGATTGGACGACAATTTATTTATATTAATTTGCAAACCAGAATTATTTGTTTCAACTAAAGAAGTATATAATAAATTTGATATGTCAAACGTATCTAAAAGACCAAACAATAAATATCTTATAGAATGTCTTGAAAAAAATGATACAAAATCTCTTGCAAAAAATATGTGTAATGTATTAGAATTTGTAACATCTTCAATGCATCCAGAAATAGAAGATATAGAAAATACTATTAAAAAAACTAATGTTTTGGGGACTATGATGAGTGGAAGTGGTCCAACTGTTTTTGGTATTTTTGATATAAAAGAAGAAGCTGAAAAAGCTAAAAAAGAACTATTAAAAAAATACAAACAAGTATATGTTGTTAGAAGTGCTGAAAGGGGAATAGAAATAAATGGAGAATCTAACTAAATTAAATTTAGATAATTATAAACCACTTAGAGATGTTGTTTTTGAAAGCTTAAGAAAAGCTATTGTTGAAGGAAATTTAAAACCAGGACAAAGACTTATGGAAGTACAATTAGCCGAACAGTTAGGAGTAAGTAGAACACCAGTAAGAGAGGCTATAAGAAAATTAGAATTAGAAGGTTTTGTAATAATGCTTCCTAGAAAAGGTGCTTATGTTGCTGATATGTCTGTAAAAGATATAATAGATGTATTAGAGGTGAGAGGAGCATTAGAAGGATTAGCAGCTAATTTAGCAGCTGAGAGAATGGATGAAAATGAAATAGAAGAATTAAAAAAAGCTTCAGAAGCTCTTAATAAAGCTATGGAAACTGAAGATTTAGATGAAATACTTAAAAGAGATGTAGAATTCCATCAACGTATATTTGAAGCTTCAGGAAATAAAAAACTTACTCAGATGATAAACTCTCTTTGGGAACAAGTTTATAGATTTAGAGCTGGATATATGTCAGATCAAAATGCTATGCAAGGAATAATAGAAGAACATGAACATTTAATAGATGCAATAGTTAGTGGAGAAGGTGAAAAAGCATCAAAATGTGCAAAAGAACATATAGAAAGAGCTGAACAATACATGATAGATAAAGCTGATAGAATATAGATAGAAAAGTATAAGGAGATTTAACATGGATAAAAGAGGAATCGGAGTTTTTGATTCTGGTTTAGGAGGATTGACAGTATTAAAAGAAATAAAAAAAATATTGCCAAATGAAGATTTGGTATATTTTGGAGATACTGCTAGAGTGCCATATGGACCAAGATCTAAAGAAACAATAATGAAATATACTTTTCAAGCTATAAACTTTCTTCTTACAAAAAATGTAAAGGCAATTGTAATTGCTTGTAATACAGCTACAGCAAGAAGTTTGGTAGAAGCACAAGAAAAGTACAATATACCTATAATAGGTGTTATTGAAGCTGGTGCTAGAACAGCTGCAGCATCTACTACAAATGGTAAAGTAGGTGTTATAGGAACAGAAGGGACAATAAAATCAAAAGCATATAATACTGAAATAAAAAAAATAAATAAGAATATAAGAGTTTATGGAAAAGCATGTTCTCTTTTTGTTCCTATTGTTGAAGAAGGTTGGTCAAATACAGAAGTAGCTAGATTAACTGCGAAAGAATATTTAAAAGATCTTAAAGAAAAAGGTGTAGACTCAATAGTATTGGGATGTACACATTATCCACTTCTAAAAAGAACTATTGGTGAGGAAGTTGGTATGGAAGTAAAACTTGTAAATCCAGCAAAAGAAACAGCATTGGATTTAAAGGAAATATTAATACAAAATAATATTTTAAATACAGAAGAAAAAATAGGTCAATGTAATTACTTTGTATCCGATATAAATGTCAAATTCCCATCGATAGCAAGAGAATTTTTAAAGACTAAAATAGAAGTTGAAAAAGTAGAAATACAAAGATATTAAAACAAAATTTATTTCATATGAGGTAAAAAAGTGAGTAGTAAAATAACAATAGAAACAAGACAATATGATTCAAATGGAAATATGGATACAATAGAACTTAAAGTATACGGAAATGTTATAGAAAAAAATGGAAGTATCTATATTAAATATAATCAAAAAGAAGAAGACTTAGAAGTTAAAAATACTATAAAAGTATCAAAAGATTGTATAAAGGTCATAAAAACAGGAAGTGTTAATTCTACTATGACATTTGTGAAAGATGTAAAACATACTAATAGATATTCTACACCTCAAGGTATATTTTTAATTGATACAGAGGTAAATGACTTCACAATTTCTAATGATGAAAAAAGAATAGAGATTAAATTAGATTATATGATAGAAATTCAAAATATGTTTGCAGGAAGAAATAAAATAACTATTAAAGCTGAGAAATAATTACAAAATTATTAGAATAATTTTTTTAAGGTAGCGAAAAAGCTACCTTTTATTGCATTTATTTGGTATTATTATACATAGATGGTTTATATAATAAACTATAGAGATTTTTTTACGTCAAAAATCAAAAAAGAGGTAGTAAATATGATATTTAACAAATTTGTTGAAACTATAGATAAACATAATATGATATCGGATGGTGATAAAATAATAGTTGCTCTTTCAGGTGGTCCAGATTCTGTTTGTTTAATTCATTTATTAAATAGATTAAAAGAATCTAGAAATTTAGAAATCTATGCAGCACATCTTAACCATCAAATAAGAGGAATAGAAGCTCAAATGGATGCAATGTATGTATCTGAATTATGTAATAAATTAAATATACCAGTATTTATAAAATCAGTAGATGTACCAGCATACTGCGAGAAAAATGGACTTTCTTTAGAAGAAGGTGCTAGAAAAGTCAGATATGAAATGCTTTATGAAATAAAAAGAAGAACAGGATCAAATAAAATAGCTGTTGGTCATAATATGAATGATCAAGCTGAAACAGTTATAATGAGAATAATGAGAGGAACTGGACTTCAAGGATTAAGAGGAATAGAATATGTAAGAGAAGATGGAATAATAAGACCTATTTTAGATATAGAAAGAAAAGATATTGAAGAATATTGCACAAAAAATGAACTAGATCCTAAAATAGATAAAACTAATTTAGAAAGTATATACACTAGAAATAGAATTAGATTAGAATTAATTCCATATATGAAAGAACATTTTAATGGGAATGTTATTGAATCGATAGTAAGACTTAG
>NZ_JARIBH010000083.1 GCF_029264495.1 Peptacetobacter sp. | reverse complement strand
ATTTTAATTTTAGGGGTGATGTTATTGAGTTTTCAAAATATATTTGTTCAGGTTGCGGCATTATTTATAATTATATTGATAGGATATTTTGTAAGAAAATCAGGACTTCTCGACGAATCTTCAACTTCTAAGATGTCCTCTCTTGTTATGAATATATTTTTACCAGCAATGATTATAACTGCTATGCAAATACAATTCGACAAAACTATGGTTCCCAAAATTATTTCTTTACTTTTTGTATCGATAATTATGTTTGGAGTTTCTACTTTAATAGCTTTTTGTCTGAAATTTTTTATTAAATCTGATTCTAAACTCGGAATTTTTCAGTATGCACTTGTATTTTCCAATTGTGGATTTATGGGGTATCCTGTTGTAGAAGCAGTACTTGGTAAACAAGCTATTTTTTATACAGCTATATTTAATCTTCCTTTTAATTTTTTATGTTTTACGCTAGGAGTGTATTTTTTATCAAAAGGAAATAAAAAAGCAAAATTCTCTTTTAAATCTATGATTAATCCATCTATGATAGCCGTTTTTATAGGACTTATATTATTTGTTATGAGGGTAAAACTTCCTGTATTTATAAACAAGCCATTAGAACTTTTAGGTGATGTTACAACTCCTCTTTCAATGGTTGTTATCGGATCTATGTTAGCTGGTTCTTCTGCTGTGGAATGTTTTAAAAGATTTGATATGTATATATTATCAATTTTAAGATTAATTATAATACCAGTTGCAGTATTTATGGCTTTAAAACCTTTTAGTTTTGATTCTATTATTATGGCAATACCAGTAGTTATTTCTGCTATGCCATCTGCTGCAAATACAGCTATTATGGCTAATGAATATGGTTCAGATGTTTCTTTAGCATCTCAAGCAGTATTTTTCACAACTTTATTTTCAGTTGTTTCTATTCCTATTATAAGTATAATTTTACTAGGATAATAAATTAGATTAATAAATAAAAAAGGTTATAAATTAAAATATAATTTATAACCTTTACTTTTATCTTACAAACTCATAAATATTTCCACCACATAGGCTAATAAATTCATAATCATGAGTTATAACGATTACAATTTTTCCTTCATCTTTCATTTCTTTTAAATAATTAACCATAGATAATAATTGTTTTTTACAAAGTCCACTTGTAGGCTCATCTAATATGACAATCGGTTTTTTACTTGCTTTTGCAAGGGCAATCATCAGCCTTTGTTTTTCTCCACCAGATAAAATCTGTGGATGAAAATCTTTTTTATCATATAAATCTAATTCTTTTAATATTTTTTCCTTTTTATCCTTATCATCACTGACTATTGATATTTCAGACCATACTGATTCTGTGAATATCTGATAATTTACATCTTGCATAACCATAGAAATATAATCATAAGATTTTTTTACATAACTTTCTTTATAAAAAGTCTTTCCTTTACCTTTATATATATTTGATAATCTTTTAATAAATGTTGATTTTCCAACACCATTTTCACCTATTATAAAATTAATTCCATCTTCAAATCCAACACTTGTATTAATTATTTTCTCTTTATCAAATTTAACCTGAAAATCTAAACATTTTAAAACATTATTTTTTTCTAGTAAATTGTCATTTTGCAATAGATTTATTTTTTTATAATTACTTGAAATTAATTTATTTTTTGGTATTTCTTTAAATGATCTTAATATATACTCTTTTTTTATTTTTTCTTTGAAATCATCTTTTTTTAAATCTTCTTTTGAAAAAGTTGATATTTTCTTATCGGAAATTATAGCTAAAGTATCTAAAATATCCATTAAATAATAAAGTCTATGCTCTGCTATTATAACTATTTTCCCCATTTTTTTTAATTTTAATATGGCTTTTTTTAAAAGTCCTATAGACTCATGGTCTAGTGACGCCGATGGTTCATCAAATAGATATATTTTATTATCCATAGCTACTACACTTGTGATAGCTACTAATTGTTTTTCTCCACCTGATAAAGAAAAGATATTTTTATCCATAAGTTTTTCTGTGTTTAGAAGTTTTGTATATGTATCTATTTTTTCAAAAATCACTTCTCTATCTATATTTCTATTTTCTAATGGGAACGCAATTTCATCTGTTGATTCTAAACAATAAAATTGAGTTTTAGGATTTTGAAATACTGTAGATACATACTTACTCCTTTGTGAAATGTTTTTATCATGTATTGATTCTCCATTTAAAATTATTTCTCCAGAAATTTTCCCTCCACTCATTTCAGGTATTATTCCATTTAATATTTTTATAATACTACTTTTTCCAGTGCCAGAAAAACCAGTTAATACAAATACTTCTCCTTCTTTTATTTCGAGGTTTATATCTTCTAAAATGTTTTTCCCTTCATATGATAGATTTAAATTTTTAATATTAAGCATATTTCCCTCCTATATAAAAACTTATAAGTATGATTATTATAGAGAAACAAATATAATCAAATATACAAAATTTACTATCATACAAATACGTTCTTTTTTTATTGACCTGCATACCTCTTGTCATAGCTGAAATAGAAATATCATCAGCAGTTTTTGTCAAAATCATAAGTAAAGGTATTATTCTATACTCTACAAATTTTATTGGATGGAAAATAAGTTTTCTTATTGTAAGTCCATGTAAATACATTGCTGATTTTATTTGAGAGTAATCTTCTTTTACTGTTTGGAAAAATCTAGCCATTACTGTAATTGGTATTATCATTTCATCTGGAAATTTCATTTTTTTCATAGAGATAGTTATTTCACTCATATTTGTACTTGTTAATGCATATTTTCCCATCATAAGTCCTGGTAACATTTTAAGAACAATCATAGATATAAATAAAAATAGTGAATTAAGTAATCCTCCAATTCTTCCCATATAATATACTTGAATAAATAGTGCGATTAATATAAGTATAAACCCTTTTACTACCGTTTTATATTCTTTTTCCATCATTAAAAAGAAATATGGTAATGCAGATGCAAATATTGCTATTGGTAAAAACTTTTGCTGTAGATTTCCAAGTAATAAAATATATGAAAGAACTACTGTCATAGCTAACTTTGTTCTAAAGTCAATTTTAATAACTTTATCTCTCAAGATTTATACCTCCGCAATCATCCCTGCTTTTACAAAATGTTTTTTAAGCATTTTTATACCTATACTACAACCTATGTATGTCCCAACTACACCTGATAAAATTAATGGAATAAATGACCAATTAGGTAAAACACTTATTAATTTATTTGCATATTCTATTCCATATCCTGTATCTATTAATTGTTTGATAAATGCATCTCTAGTTAAAAATACTGGAATCCAATTCCCCATAAAATAAATTGCTGCTACTGAAAAAGCTTTTCTTGCATAATTAATACTTTTATATTCTCCTTTTTTAAGAATATACTCTCCTAAAATACCCGCTACTATTGATGTTAAAATTATCCAAGGTCCATGTCCACTTGCTACAAAAACTAATGCTAATATCATCTGTTGTGTAAAAAGCATACCTTTTTTGTGAATTTTTGTAGAATAAAGCATATAAACAGGTCCTGCTACTACCCCAGAAACAAATGGTACTATTGTCATTAATACAGGTATAAATCCAAGCATTCCTCCTGCAAATAGTGCGATAAATATAAGTACTGAAAATAATCCTATGTTGATTAAATCTTTTACGTTTAATTTATTATTGTCCATAATATTTTTTCTCCTTTTAATATTCAAATTTCTCTGCTAATGAAGTTTTCTCCATTAAATCTTTATATATTTTAGATTTATATATAAGCTCTTCGTGAGTTCCCTCACTTTCTACCTTTCCATTATCTATAACTACTATTTTATCTACATTTTCTATAGATTTAAGCCTATGAGAAATTATAAGTACTGTTTTATTATTTATAAGTTTATTTAAACTCTCTTGTATCTTATTTTCATTATCAACATCTAATGATGCAGAAATTTCGTCGAGTATTATAATAGGTGCATTTTTTAAAAATGCTCTTGCTATAGATAATCTTTGTCTTTCTCCTCCTGAAAGACTTACTCCATTTTCTCCTATAAAAGTATCGTATCCATTAGGAAGTTTTTCAATAAATTCTTCACAGTTGGCTAATTTTGCTGCTTTTTTTATCTCTTCATCTGTAGCATTAATATTTCCTATTCTAATATTTTCTAAGATAGAAGTATTAAATAATGTTACATCTTGAAATACAATTGATATTTTTTCAAATAATGATTTTGTAGATATTGTTTTTATATCTTTACCCGATATATTTATTGATCCATTATCATAATCATAAAGTCTTGATACTAATCTTAATATACTTGTCTTTCCACAACCACTCTTACCAACTAAAGCTGTTACTTCATTTTGTTTTGCTGTAAAAGTTATATCGTCAAGAACTTTTGTATTTTCATCATATGAAAAAGAAACATTTTTTAATTCTATATCATAGTTTGATATTTCAGAATCTTCTCCTTCTTGAGTTTTAAAATCTCTAATTTCATTTATACGATTTATCATAGCATCTATATAAAATAACTCTACTATATTTAATCCTATACCTTCTGTTAATTCCTTTATTTTAATGGCAACTATAAAATATCCAATAAAATATAAAATATTTATCTCTTTACTTAAAAGCATATTCGAACCTAATATAACAATTAATACTAATGGTAAATATAATATTATAGATGATATAGAACTTACTAAAGCTCCTGCTATTTCAGCTGAAAAATGTACTTTTTCTCCTTCCTCAACTTCTTTATTTAATTTATCTTTTATTTCATCACTTAATCCAAAACTTTTGATTTCTTGTTGTAACTCTATTGCTTCTTGAAAACTTTCTGAATTTGCTCTTAATTTTTTATAATATTTTAAATTTCCTTTAACCTGTAATTTTTTTGATAAAAACATAATAGCAAAATAAGATAGTATAGGAATAACTACACATAAACCTAATTTTAAATTGCTACCTATCAATAAAATTATCATAATTATAAAGAAACCTATAAATCCCATACACTTTGCAACTGTATGAGATAAAGCGTGTTCTATTCCTGCTACATCACTCATAATAGTCTGAGCTAGATCACTTAAATCATGCTTTGAAAAATACGATAAAGGTAATTCTCTAAGTCTTCTAGCAATATCTATTCTTAAATTCTCACTTTCTTTATATGTCCCATTGTATAAAGCATTATATTCTTTGCTTAAAAAGAAAAACATTACAACAAAAATTATTATTCCAATTAAACAATAGACAATTGAATTTTGTAGATTATCTGCTATTAGTCCATCTAAGAAAAACATTAGAAACATAGCTGGAAACATATTAACAAAAAAGGTTAAAAAACAAAGTATACTTGCTTTTATTAAATCTTTTGAGCCTTGATCTGTTAAAGCTAGTCTTTTTTTAAGATATTCCTTCATTTGTAACCCTCCATTCATTTGCTAATTTATATGTATCTTGAAGATGTTTATACAAAGTATCTTTTTGCATCAATTGTTTATCTGTTCCTCTTTCAATAATTTTTCCGTTTTCTAAAACTAAGATTTCATCAACATTTTTTATAGTTGTCAGCCTATGAGCAATCATTATAACTGTTTTATTTTTCATAAGATTTGAAAATGCTTTTTGTAATTCATATTCACTATCGGCATCTATAGATGCACTAGCTTCATCAAATATAACTATTTTTGAATCTTTTAATATTGCTCTTGCTATTGCTATTCTCTGTTTTTCTCCACCTGATAAATATACTCCTTTAGAACCTATAAGTGTATTTTCTCTTTCATCAAATTTTTCAAGTATACTATCACATCCAGCTAACTTCATAGCATTTAAAACTTCTTCTCTTGTAGCATCTTTTTTTGCTATTAGAACATTTTCATAAATACTTTTTTTGAAAAGTTTTGAATCTTGAAAAACAAATGATATTTCTGATATAAGAGCTTCTTTTGAGTAATCAGTTATATTTTTATTTCCTAATTTTATCTGTCCATCATTTACATTGTAAAATCCTGATATTAACTTTGCTATTGTAGATTTTCCACTTCCACTAGGACCTACTAATGCATATGATTTTCCTTCTTCTAGTTCAAAATTTAACTTTTCAAATATTAATTTCTCCTCATTATATCCAAAACTAACATTTTCAAACTTTATATTATGAGATTCAAATTCTGTTTCTGTTCCAAATGTAAGAGAATCTTCTTGCATACTTTTATAAAGATTTTCTAATTTTGAAATAGCGTCATCTGCTTGGAATATGTACATTGATATGTACATTACCTTTGTTATCTGTAAAAATATAGCTCCACTTAAAATAATAATCATTATCAACTCAAGAGATAAAATTTGCGGCTCATTATAAAGAATTTTAGCCGCTGCAACAATAGGAATTAATACACTCATTATACTTAAAAATATTACTTGGAATGATACATATGGTTTTTTACAACTTAGAGAATAATCTAATGCATATTTAGCATAATTTTTTATAGATTCATTTAAAGCTTTAAAATTTCTAACATCAACCCCAAATATTTTTATAATTTGCATTCCTCTTACATATTCAACTGTTTCTTCACTTAAATTTTCTAGTGAAGTTTGATAAATTTTCAAAAATTTTTTTTCTCCAATCATAAGCTTCATAGATAATCCACTTAACAAACTGAGTAATAAAAGTATTATTCCTACTCTAATGCTTATAAAAAATCCAACTGCTATAATTAGTATTGGCATACAAAATGCTCCAGAACTATCTGGAATTAAATGAGCCACTGCCATATGTGTCTGTGAAGCATTATCATCAATAAATTTTCTTATTTTACCAGATGAATTTACATCAAAGAATTTAAAACTAGCTTTAGTGAGTCCATCAATACCATATTTTCTAAGATTAGTTTCTAATCTAAAAGCAAATATATGAGATAGTATGAGTGAAAAGAAATATAATAATCCTGCTAGAATAAATAATCCTGCTATCTTAAAAGCATAGTACTTAGCAGTAAGCATATCATGCGTCAATACTAATTTTTCTAAAAATAAATATATAAAATAAAACGCACTAACTTGAAGTATAGCTGAAGACATAGAAAATATTATTGTAAATAATATATAGTATTTCTTTTCTGGTGCATAATTTATCAACTTTTTATATACTTTAAACATATCCTTACCTCCTATTATAAATTTATTCTTATTAGACATTTAAATTAATTAATTTAATTTTTTCTGTAATTATTGTAGCATTTACATAGATATGTTACAATAATCCCTAGTTAATAATGTCTAATTGGGATAATGTCTAATTGGGAGATTGAGAGGTATTTTATGGAAAATTTTGATTCTTTAATAAAAAGTTTAGGGTTTAAATTATGTAAAAATAGTTGTAAATATCCTTCTATTGGAAGTACTTTTTGCATTCATAATGAAGATATGGACGGATTATATTGGTATTATGAAACTGATTCTTTTATAATTAATATTCATGATTTCTTTATAAAAAAAGAGTTCTTAATAAACTTTACTTCTGATATGAGCCACCTTTTTTCATTATCATCATCTTATATAATTTCTGGAAATGGTGAGGGCTTTTCTCCTTATCAATATTTAACTTCCCACACTTTGTATGTAGTTGATACTTCTAAAAATAAAAATTGTAGATTTTTAATGCATGCTAACTTTCCATTTTTGAGTGTTGGCATAACTTTTAAAGACAAAATTTTTAAAGACTATGTAGAAAATCATAATGAAATAAAAAATATTGATATATGTGAAATATTTTATGATACAAGAGAGCGTATAATAAAACCTCTAGAAAAAATTTCAAATGAAATTTTAAATTGTAATATGAATTCTCCTGCATTAGAAATATTTTTTGAATCTAAAGCTAAGGAATGGTTTAGTATAATTATAGACTCTTGTCTTAATAAAATAGAAAAAAAAGCTATTTCTAAAGTTGATGATGAAGCTATTGAAAATGTAGCTAATTATATCAATGATCACTATTCTTTTGATTTATCTCAAGAATTACTAGAAAAAATAGCTATGATGAGTGGTACTAAAATGAAAAATCTATTTAAACAGAAATATAATATGAGTATAACAGAGTATACCCAAAGAAAAAGAATGAATATCGCAGAAACATTGCTTTTAACTACTTCTCTTGAGATTGGTGATGTTGCAAAAGCTGTAGGATATTCTTCTCATAGTAAATTTACAACATATTTTAAGAAATATAAGGGATTTTATCCTAAAGATGTGAAGAAATTAAGTTCTAAAAAACAAGATTATTCTTATGACTGTAAAAAATAAGTTTAAGGTAATGTAGGAATTATTTTGGGTTAAGTTCTTTGATTT
>NZ_JARIBH010000060.1 GCF_029264495.1 Peptacetobacter sp. | reverse complement strand
AGCATTAATTGTAGTTACAAAATAGTCTACAACCGGCCATTGTTAGACTAAAAGATTTTAAAGTTAAATTTAATTTTGAAGTTTATAAATACTGCTGTATGTCTTTTGATGTCAGCAGTATTTTTTAAATAATAAATAAAATATAATAAATTAATATAGATTTGGTTTAATATACCTTATAAGGTGTATAATAGAGTAAACAGTTAATAAGTATATAATTAATAAACAACATAAATTGGTTAAAAGGAGGTAACCTTTATGCTACCAGGATTAAAAGAATATTTAATAGGATTAATAAATGAACCAGGATATTCACCATTAAAAGTTGAAGAGTTAGCTAAAATATTTGATATACATAAATCAGAAAGACCAATGTTTTATAATTTTATAGATGAATTAGAAGAAGATGGATATTTAGTTAAAACTAAAAAAAATAAAATTATGTCAGCATCTCAAGCTGGTCTTTTTGTAGGTAAGTTTGTTGCACATGAAAAAGGATTTGGATTCGTAGAATCTGATGAAGAATTTGAAAAAGATTTATTTATACCAGCAGACTATATAGAAACGGCTATGCATGGGGATAGAGTTGTAGCAGAAATTATAAAAGAAGCAACAGATGAAAGAAGAGCAGAAGGTAAAATTTTAAAAATAGTAAAAAGAGAAGTTACTGAAGTAGTAGGTACATTCCAAAAAAGCGATAAAAGATTTGGATTTGTTGTTCCAGATAATAAAAAATTCACAAAAGATATTTATATTCCAAAAGCAGGCTTTAATGGAGCAAATACAGGAGATAAAGTTGTATCTAAAATAACTTTATATCCAAGACCAGGAAAGAAACCAGAAGGAATAATAACAGAAGTGATAGGTAAAAAAGGAGATAGGTATGTAGAAATAGATTCTATAGTAAGGGCTAATAATTTACCAGATGATTTTCCTAAAAAAGTCCAAAGAGAAGCAGAACAGATAACAGCGCCTACAGAAGAAGAATTTAAAAATAGATTAGATTTAAGGGATTTAGATATATTTACAATAGATGGTGATGATGCAAAAGATTTAGATGATGCTATTTCAGTAGAAAAACTAAAAAATGGAAACTATAAATTAGGAGTTCATATAGCAGATGTAACTAATTATGTAAAAGAAGGAAGTAAAATAGATAAAGAAGCTGTAAAAAGAGCAACTTCTGTATATTTAGTAGATAAAGTTATACCTATGTTGCCTAAAGAATTATCTAATGGAGTATGCAGTTTAAATCGGGGAGAAGATAAATTAGCATTATCAGTTCTTATGGAAATAAATAAACAGGGAACAGTTGTAGACCATGATATAAAAGAAACAGTAATAAGATCGAAAGCTAGAATGACATATACAGAAGTATCAGATATTCTAGAAAAAGAAGATGAAAAATTATGTAATACATTTTCTGATTTATTAAACGATTTTAAAGTCGCAGAAGAACTTGCTAGAATACTTATGAAAAAAAGAGATAATAGAGGTGCTATAGATTTTAATTTCCCAGAATCTAAAATAGTTTTAGACTCAGAAGGAATACCTGTAGACATAGAACCGTATGAAAGAAGAATAGCAAATAAAATGATAGAAGAGTTTATGCTAGTAACAAATGAAACTGTAGCAGAACATTTTTATTGGTTAACAACACCTTTTGTGTATAGAATTCATGAAAATCCATCTGAAGAAAAAATAGAAACATTAGGAAGATTTGTATCAAGTTTTGGATATAAAATAAATAATGGCAAAGATGAAGAAGTTCATCCAAAAGCATTACAAAATGTACTTAAAAAAATATCAGGAAAACCAGAAGAGAGTGCTATAAGTGCAATTATGCTTAGATCATTAAGACAGGCAAGATATTCTCCATCTTGTGAAGGTCATTTTGGATTAGCATCAAAATATTATTGTCACTTTACATCTCCAATAAGAAGATATCCTGACCTTCAAATACATAGGATAATAAAAGAAACTATAAATGGAAGAATGGATAAAAAAGCAAAGGCTCATTTTGATACAGTTGTATCTTATATTTCAGATCATTCATCAGAACAAGAAAGAGCTGCAGATCTTGCGGAAAGAGAAGTAGATGATTATTATAAAGCAGTATATATGGAAAAAAGAATAGGAAGAGAGTACGAAGGAACTGTATCTAGTATTACAAATTTTGGTATTTTTGTTGAATTACCAAGCAGTGTAGAAGGATTGGCAAGATTATCAGATATGAATGATGATTATTACAATTATGATGAAGAAAATTTCTGTGTACTTGGAGAAAGAACTAAAAAAATGTATAGAGTTGGAGATCCAGTAAGAATAAAAGTAGTAAATGTAGATATAGATAGAAAAGAAATAGATTTTAAGATACTTTCAAAACTTAATTAAATATTTATAAAAATAAAAAGAGATGCAAAATTAATAAATTTTAATATTGCATCTCTTTTTCATATTTTTAACCTAAATTATAAAAAATATGAAAATAATAATATAGCACCAACACCAAATACAAGAGAATGAAGTATTGATTTAAATTTAGCTGCAACAATAATTACAACTATAAGAGCTAATATTTTAGGATTCGTAAAACTTAAAAATAATAAATCATCTTTAAAAAATACATCTTTAGCTACAAGAGCACTAAGCATAGCAACAGGAACAAATTTTAAAGCTTCTTTCAACCAATTTGGTAATTCTTTATTTCCAAAAAGAAGTAATGGCAAAACTCTAGGAATGTATGTAACAATACCCATTCCAATACATAATAAAAACAATGATGTATTATTCATTTAAAAAATCTCCTTTCTTTTTAGAATTATTAAGAATTTTTTCAATAATAAGTCCAAAACAACATGCAATAATAGGAGAAATTACAATAATTAAACTACTTTTAGTTAAGTTATAAAGAATAATAAATGATATTATTGATATAATTGCAACTAAAATATATACAGGATTTTTAATAGCATTTATTATCATAGTTGTAAATAAAGCAGTTATTATAAATCCTGAGATATAAGTATCAATACTTATAAAATTTCCTAAAAAAGAACCGGCGACAAAACTAGCAAGCCAAATGAATAAACACATATAATTTACAAGTATAGCCTTTGTATCAGACCATCTTCCAGAAATATATTTTTCATAATTTACAGCAAATGTTTCATCTGTCAAACCAAGACCAAATGGAATAATATATTTTGGACTTTTATTTTTTATTACCATATTTAGATTAGAACTCATAAGGAAATGTCTTAAATTTATTATAAGAGTAGTCATTATTATAGAAGATATTGGAGCACCATATGATATCATAGATGCAGCTATATACTGTGCACTACCACTAAAAACAAGTAGAGACATAAGAAAAATAAAGAAAATATTTACCCCGGAAGCCTTTAAAAGTATTCCACCTACAAGACCTATTGGTATATAAGCGATAAATATAGGCAGAGAAGCTTTAAAACTATCTTTAAAGTCATCTTTATTGATATTCATAAAATCATCCTTTCATATAAAATTTGTAAAATAACAACTATATTATATATTAGAAAATACTTTAATTAAAGTAGTAAAAAGATAAAGTTTTTATAATAAATATACTTCTTATTAAAGAATATAATAAAAAAGATATATAATACAGAATATATATAAGATAAAGTGAAAGAGCGATACAGATTATAAAGTATAAATAAAAAAGATGTGAAAATTATTCACATCTTTTTATTGTATGAAGAACACCTAATTTTATTGGTGTCACTTTTTGATAAGAAAGTATATTAAATACTATAATATTGTATATATTTTTAGAATTAATCAAGTTCTCCATTATTCATATTTGAATTATCAGGCATAAAACCAAAAGATAAATCTTTATAAATAGATGATGTAGGAGCTAACCAAACTTTTCCAGTACCAGTATAAGTATTAAGGAAACCTTCACCGCTCATTGCAGATTTAAATAATGATTTTTGAGATTTAGTAACACTAAAGTTAACTGTTTCAGTTCTAGCAAATGAAAAATCTCCGTCAACTTTTAATTCTTCAGTACCATCTAATTCATATTCAACTATTTCATTTTTAGGTATAGGTAATTCAAGTACTAAAACACCAGTTCCAGATATTTGTAATTGGAATATACCATCACCACCTAAAACAGCTGAAGATACATTTTTTTGAGAAAAAGCTTTTAATTCTAATGAATTAGAGCAACAGTAGAAAACTCCTTTATCAACAACAATAGATTCATTATTTAATTGAATCATAAAATAATGTTTAAATGATGGTTCTAGATATATTTCACCTGTTCCTTTATAAGAAGGTTTAACCAATGATTCACTAGTTAGAGCTCCAGATATTCCTTTTTTGAAAAATCCTCCAACACCACCAATTTTAGCATCAGAAGTAAATTGCCCTTTTGAATAATAAAGAGCACCCGCTTCTGTTTTTATAGAAGAATTATTCATTTTTATTCTTACTATTCTGGATTTTAGACCAGCTTGTTTTGCGAAATATATAGCCATAGCCATACTAGGATCTGTCGCACCATCAAGATTATTAAATTCTAAAACTTCAAAAGTAGATTCTCCATCGCTTAACGATTCAATTACAGTTATTTTATCTTTTAAATCCATATAATTTAGCCCCTCTCTAAAATAGCTATAAATTTTATGATACAACTATTATATAAAAATTCTAAATATTCATATTATATAAATATTTATGTTTTAATTATATTATATTTCATATTCTAAATAAAGATAAATATTAAATTTATTTTTATTTATATAATTAAAACTTAAAATTATTATAAATATAAGATTAATAATAATTTTAAAATAGATAAATATAATTAATTGACATGTTTTTTTTGTTATGATATAGTATAATCTAGTCTAAGAAATTATAAAATACTTTATGAAGAAGGTGAGAGGAAATGGCAGGAGTAAAAGTGCTTGCAACAAATAAAAAAGCTAGACATGAATTCTTTATAGAAGAAACTTACGAATGTGGAATAGAGTTAAAAGGAACAGAAGTTAAATCTATTAGACGGGGAAGAGTAAATTTAAAAGAAGGTTATTGTTCTGTTGATAATGGAGAAGTTTTTATGAAACAAGTACACATAAGTCCATACGAACAAGGAAATATATTCAATGTTGATCCTCTTAGAGTTAGAAAATTACTTCTTCATAAACATGAGATAAGAAAATTAATTGGTGCTACTACAGTTAAAGGATATTCTTTAGTACCTCTTAGTATGTATTTGAAAAATGGAAGAGTTAAAGTAGAGATAGCTTTAGCTAAAGGTAAAAAATTATACGATAAACGTCAAGATTTAGCGAAAAAAGATGCTAAAAGACGTATAGAAAGAGAAATGACTGGTAAATATTAATTATTTGAGTTTTTTTATATTAGTGGTATAATATAATTAACTACAAAATAATATTACTTAATATATTGATATGTGTAAGGAAGTTTGTTTAAGTAGTCTAAATTATAATTTTTACACGGGGGTGTAAAGGTTTCGACGGGGGTTTAGCACCTGAGGCTGCGTGTCGTGTTACTCTGGGTCACGTAAAAACTGGGGAATTTAAAATAAACGCAAACGATAATTACGCATTAGCTGCCTAATTGCAGCTTGTCCCTCTTAGCCCTCCTGCCGGTTAAGACTGGACATCATCTATGCAGGGAACTACTTTTTGGGTGCCTTGACTAAAAGTGGACTTATTGAGGCTGGTTGATAGTATCACCTGTTGCTCGGTTATACTTGATGCGAGATAAATAAAGAGACAACTACACACGTAGATGCAGCGGGGAAAGAGCTTTCGGACAGGGGTTCGACTCCCCTCATCTCCACCAATTAAATGTGAGAAAATAAAAAATGCTGACCTTTTTAGGCAGCATTTTTTTATTTTCTACTATAACTATATATGAATTAATAAATAATAAAAAAATTATATTATTATATTTGAATATAAATTTAAAATTAAATATTTAGAAATTTAACAACAAAATCTATAAATGATATAATTATAATAAAATAATGAAACTTAGAAGGAGATTCAAAATGTTAGGAGCAATTATTGGTGATATGTTGGGAAATGGATATGACTTTACAGGTGATATTCCTACATATGAAGAAGTAAAAGAAAAGTATAATAAACTATTTAAACAAGAAAATATAAAAGTAGATTTAAATAAAGAATATTTATTTACAGATGATACAGTTATGAGTATAGCAGTAGCAGATTCTATAGCTGATAGTTTTGGAAAAACATCTGATGAGATAAAAGCATCTTTAGTTAAAAATATGCAAAAATATGGAAGAAAATATATAAATGTTGGATATGGAATGATGTTTAAAAATTGGATACTATCAGAGAATCCTATACCATACAATAGCTATGGTAATGGATCAGCCATGAGAGTATCATCTGTTGGTTGGATGGCAAATAATTTAAATGAAGTCGATATATATTCAAGGTTAACAGCAGAAATTACTCATAATAGTAAAGAAGGTATAAAAGGTGCTCAAGCAATAGCAAGTGCAATATTTTTAGCTAGAAATAATACAGATAAAAGTATAATTAAAAAATATATAGAAAGAGAATATGGATATAATCTTTCTAATACTATTGATTACTATAAAAATATAGATATACAGAAAAGAGATGCTTTATGTGAAACAGCTGTTATGCAAGCTTTTACAGCATTTTTTGAAAGTGAAGATTTTGAAGATGCTGTTATAAAAGCTGTTACTATAGGTGGAGATACAGATACAATAGCTGCAATATCTGGATCTATAGCAGAAGCATACTATGGAATAGATGAAAAATCTAAAGAACTTGCTATTTCCTATCTTACTGAAGATTTAAAACAAGGTATAAATAATTATTTATATATATTGATGTATAGAAGAAATGAAAGAAAAAAAGTATATGATAGTATTTTTACAGAGATAGATTATTTTAAAAATAAAATAAAAAAAGATAATGGAAGAAAAATACCTTTATTCATGATGAATCAATTTGATATGTCTAATGAAATAGAAAAATTAATAAATATAGTTAATCTTCCTGAAATAGTAGATAAAGGCTATATAGATACATTAGATTTATATTCTATAGAGATGGATTCAGATATATATATAGAAAAAGCAAAACAATCTTCTCCATATTTATTAAGAGCTATGATAACAAGTATAGTAAAACAAGAAATATTTTCTCCAGGCACAGTAAATAGAGCAATAGAAGAAGGTGCTATATATGAAATTTTGATAAATTTAAAAGAAAAAAATTCATATAAATAGAATTTTTGAAAATAAAAAAAGTCAAAATAAGTCAAAAAATAACTAAATATAATTATTATGTATAAAAAATAGTTATAAATAAGTTATAAAAAATCAAAAAATATCTAAAAAATAGCAAAAATATAGAAAAAATAAATTAAAAAAAATTAAATTGAGTTAAAAATATAAAAGAAATATATAATTTAGATATTGTTTTAAATAATAAATATGATTTTATAATTAAATAAATATATTAGGAAAATGAAAAATAGATAAAATGTTTTTTGCTTAAAAAAATTATTTTATCTATTTTTTTATATTAATACAGTGAAGATTTAATAAAAAAATATTTTTTAACAATGAAAATATTTTAACTATATAAAATAATAAGGCGATATAATACTAAAAATATAAAGATGATTTATATATTTGTTAATAAATTATTATATTTAGATACATGTGATAACGTTTAACATATAAACTTTTTTTAACAAATTTTGGGGTAAAAATAGATAAAAAATACAAATTTTAATACATTATTTTTCAAAAAATGAAAAAATATTTATGCTGTTAAAGATTTAATATTGCCTACTAAATACTGAAAAATACATAATTTTTGATAAGGAATCATAAATATGATTGTTATATTTACATCTAAAAATATTTATGTTATATTATAGGCAAGATATAGGCCTATGTATAAAAAATATCAAGGAGGTATTATTATGTCAGTTTTTGAAATGCCTAAGTATAGACATCCTGACTTTTCAGAAGAAATATTTGTAAATGCACCAAATGCTAAATATGAGGAAGCAGAAAAAGATGGAGTAGTTCCAGAAAATTACCACAGTACATCAATGTATCCAGAATACTTCAAAATAGATGGAGAATGGAAGCTTGCAGAAGAAAGCCGTATGGATTCATGTGTAATTTTAAATGAAGATGGAACTCTATCAGTTGTAGAATCAAGAAATATCAAAAAAGGTGATAAAGTTCTTTTAGGAAGAACAGAAAGATGTGAAGAAGGAGTATACATGTATTGTCATGGATTTGAAGAAGCTAAAGATGCTTTAGACGATCAGTTCGTATTCCGTCAGGGTAGAAGCCGTGAAACTTCATATGCTAGAGACTATGATAAATTATTCGAACTATTAAAACATGAAAAAGAAAATGGTGGAAAAATAGTTTGGGTTATGGGACCTGCATTTGCTTTTGATGCTAATGCAAGAGCTGCAATGCAAGCACTTATAGAAAATGGTTATGCACATGGTCTTTTAGCTGGTAATGCTCTAGCTACACATGACTTAGAAGGAGCTTTATTACATACAGCACTTGGACAGGATATATACACTCAAGAATCTCAGCCAAACGGACATTATAATCATCTAGATGTATTAAATAAAGTAAGAAGAAGTGGATCTATACCACAGTTTATGAAAGATTATAACTTAAATGATGGAATTATTTGTAGTTGTGTAAATAATAACGTTCCAATAGTTCTTGCTGGATCAATCCGTGATGACGGACCACTTCCAGAAGTTTATGGAAATGTATATGAAGCAGCTAATGCAATGAGAGGAATAGTTAAAGGTGCTACTACAGTTATATGTCTTGCAACAATGTTACATACAATAGCTGTTGGTAACATGACACCTTCATTCCGTGTATTAGAAGACGGAACAATAAGACCAGTTTATCTATATACAATAGATGCTGATGAGTTTGTTGTAAATAAACTTTTAGATAGAGGAAGTTTAGCTGCAACAACTATGGTAACTAACGTTCAGGACTTCATCACTCGTGTTGCTAAAGGCGTTGGAGTAATGGAATAAATTTTAATACGATAAATTAATAAGGTAGTTATAGTGAGGTAGTTATGAAAAAAAGTAGTATGTTTAGTAAAGGTAAGTTAGCCTTACTATTTGTAGCTGTTGCATGGGGAAGCTCTATGGTTGTTATAAAAGGATCAACAGATACACTTCCAGCTGGTTCTCTTCTTGCATGGCGTTTTACAATTGCGGCATTAGTTTTAGGATTAGTAAATATAAAGAAATTAAAACAAATTGATAAAGAATACATAAAAAGTGGTATTTTTATAGGTGTATGCTTATTTATGGCATATTTTACTCAAACTCTAGGAGTTATGTTAGAAATGCCAGGTAAGAGTCATTTCTTATCATCAGCATACTGTGTATTCGTACCATTCTTAGGATGGATAATATTAAAAGAAAGACCTAAAATTTATCACATAGTAGCAGCTGTAATGTGTGCAGTAGGTATAATACTAGTTTCTTTAGTAGGAAGCTTTAGTATAAGCTATGGAGATAGTATATCTATAGCAAGTTCAGTATTCTGGGCAGCACAGATAATAGCTATTGCTAAATGGGGTAATGATAAAGATCCAGTACTTATAACAATACTTGAGTTTGTTGTATGTGCAATTTTAGCTTGGATATTCACATTAACAATGGAAGATCCAGGTTCTATACAATGGAATTTACCAGCAATAGGTGGAATATTATATCTTGGTATTGTTTGTTCAGGTATATGTTTCTTACTACAGACAATTGCACAGAAAACAGAAGATCCAACAAGTGTTTCTATAATACTAAGTTTCGAAAATATATTCGGATTAGTATTTGGAGCAGTATTCTTCGGTGAAACATTTACTCCACAGTCAATATTAGGATTTACACTAATGTTCTTAGCCATAATAATAGCTGAGACACAATTATCTTTCTTAAAAGGAAAGAAATCTGCTAATTAATAATACAGAAGTATTAAAAATTTAAATAAAAAAGTTAAATAATTATTTAACTTTTAAGTGTTGGGAATCATACCGATGATTATTTAATTATCGGTATGATTTACTGATACTTGCAAGCATAAAAAATTTCTGCTATCCTTATGTGGTATTATAAAAAATTTTAATAAAAGTGAGGAATATAAATGAAAGTATTAATCATTGATGCTCAAGGTGGCGGTATAGGAAAACAACTAATAATAGAAATAAAAAAGAATTTTCCAAAAGCAGTTATAACAGCGGTAGGAACTAACTCAACTGCAACAACAAATATGTTAAAAGCAGGAGCAGATCATGCAGCTACAGGAGAAAATGCTGTTATAGTAGCATGTAGAAAAGCAGAAATTATAATAGGTCCAATTGGGATAGTTATAGCAGATTCTATGTATGGAGAAATAACTCCAAAAATGTCTGAAGCTATAGGACAAAGTAATGCTGAAAAACTTTTAATTCCAATGAACCATTGCAATAATATTATTGTTGGAATAGAAAATAAAAAACCTAGCTTTTTCATTTCTTCAGTAGTAGAAGAATTAAAAAAATATTTTAATTGCTAGAAAGAATTAAAATAAAAAATTGAAATAATGGCATGAAGCTTACAATAATAAAATAAAATTTAATTTATTAAAAATTAAAGCATATAAAAGCATATTTTAATATTACTATAAAGTGTCAGAAGGCATATGACAATCCAGAAGGACAGTCTTTATGCTTTTTTTTTGCAATGAAAGAGAGGAAAATATGAAAAATATGAAGAAAAAAATTGTAGGCATATTATGCTTAGCAATGACAGTACCAATGTTAGCTACAGGATGTGGCAAAGATGACAAAGTAGCTTCAAAAGAGGACGGAATAAAAATATATATAGGGACATCAATATTTGATGAAACATTAGATCCAATAAAAGGTGGATTTTCATATGGATATCCTTTTATAAATAATGCACTTTTAAAGGTTAATAGTGATTCAAAATATGTTGGAGATTTAGCTAAAGATTGGAAAGTAAGCGATGATTCTTTAACATATACATTCGATTTAAATAAAGATGTTAAATTTAGTGATGGAAGTGAATTTAATGCAGAAGATGTTGTATTTACATATGAAACAGTAAAGAAAAATCAAGCTGATAATGAAAATGTAGATTTAACATATCTTGATTCAGTAAAAGCGATTGATGATGATACTGTTGAATTTAAATTATCAAAACCATATTCTCCATTTTTAGATACAACAGCATTACTTCAAATAGTTCCATCAGATGCATATGATAGCAAAACATTTGATACACAGCCAATAGGAACTGGTGCATATAAAGTTGCTCAATATGATAGTAATCAGCAGATTATACTAAATGAAAATGAAAACTATTTTGGCAAAAAACCAGAGATAGATAAAGTTACTATAGTAAATATGGAACCAGATTCAGCATTTGCAGCAGCTAAAGCAGGAGATTTAGATCTTGTTATGGTTGGAACAAACTATGCAGATGAAAAAATATCTAATATGCATTTAGAAAAATTAGAAACAATGGATGTGCGTAATATAAGTCTTCCTGTAAGAAAAGTAAGTGAAGAAAAGAATTCAGAAGGAAAAATGGTTAAGGTTGGTAACAATGTTACTTCTGATATAGCTGTAAGAAAAGCGCTTTCTATAGGTATAGACCGTAAAAAGATAATAGAAAATTCTTCAGATGGTATAGGTGTTCCTTCTGTCAATTTCACAGATAATCTTGTTTGGGCTAGCACAGATACATATGAAGATAATAAAGTAGAAGAAGCAAAAAAACTTTTAGATGATGCGGGATGGAAAGTATCAAAAGAAACAGGAATACGCGAAAAAGATGGTCAAAAATGTACATTTGATTTATATGCATCTGCTGGAGATACAGATCGTTATAATTTATGTGTTGCAGTAGCAGAAAATGCTAAAGATTTAGGTATTGATATAAAAGTGAAAACTGCTACATGGGATGAAATAGTAACATTACAAAATACAGAAGCAGTTATATGGGGTTGGGGTCAATATTCACCAACTGTTTTATCTTCATTATTTAAATCTGATTTATTCTTAACAGGCGGATACGATAATTCAGCAGGATACAGCAACCCAGAAGTAGATTCAAAAATACAAGAAGCTATATCTTCTAATAATCAAGAAGAAGCAATAGAATCTTGGAAAGAAGTTCAGAAACTTGCAGAAAAAGATTATACAAATTTATTTATAGTTAACATTGAACATTGTTATTTTGTAAATGATAATTTAGACATATCATTAGATACACAAATTCCACATCCACATGGACATGGAACACCAGTTATATGTAATATAGCAGATTGGAAAATGAAATAAATTGGAGAAGAATTATGAAAAGTTGGAAAAGAGTGATAGGTGAATGTATAAGAATGTTACTTTTATTAGTTGCAGTAAGTATAATAGCATTCTTATTGATAATAAAATCTCCTATAGATCCATTAGTTTCATATATCGGAACAAACTCTACTATTTCAGAAGAAGCCAAACAAGAAATCGCTGAGGAGTGGGATTTAAATTCCCCTCCTTATCAGCGATTTATGACATGGGGAGAACATGCAATAAGAGGAGATCTAGGAACTTCAATAACATATAAAAAACCTGTAATGGAAATAATAAAAACTAGATTCTCTTATTCAATAGTCCTTATGGCATTATCTTGGCTTCTTTCTGGAATTTTTGGTTTTATACTAGGTATAATTAGTGGAATGAGAGAAGGAGGAATTTTTGACAAAGTATTGAAAGTATTTTGTCTATTGATGAAATCAGCTCCTGTATTTTGGGTAGGATTGCTTATTTTATCAATATTTGCAGTTCAATTAGGATGGTTCCCTATAGGTATGGCTGTACCAGTAGGAAAACTATCATCAGAGGTTACCATATGGAATAAGATACATCATTTGATTTTACCAGTACTAACATTAACTCTTGTTAGTATAAGTGAAGTTGTACTTTATACAAGACAAAAAGTAATAGAAATAATGAATAGTGATTTTATATTATATGCAAAAGCAAGAGGTGAAAATAAGCACCAACTTATAACAAGACATATTTTAAGAAATGTTTCACTTCCAGCAATTACAGTTCAATTTGCATCTTTTAATGAATTATTTGGTGGAATGGCTCTTGCTGAAACAATTTTTGCTTATCCAGGAATTGGTAGTGAAACAACTATAGCAGCAATGAATGCAGATGTTCCTCTACTTTTAGGAATAGCAGTATTTAGTGCCATATTTGTTTTTGTAGGAAATCTAATTGCAAATATTTTATATGGCGTATTTGATCCTAAAATAAGAGAGGTGGATAACCGTGAATAATGATAAAGTTTGGAATAGGAGAATGACAGTTCTTATTTTAGTAATAATAGCAATTGTATATTTATTAGGTATTTTTATATGGGGGTTATTTATGAATCCATCTTGCTATAGTGCAAATTATGCAGATAAATTTTTAGCTCCAAGCATTAAACATATCTTTGGAACGGATTTTATAGGGAGAGATATGTTTCATAGAACAATAAAAGGTTTATCAAATAGTTTAATTATAGGAGTATTAGCATCTGTAGTTAGTTCTATTATAGCTCTTATTGCAGGTACTGTTTCAGCAGTATTTGGAGGTTGGGTAGATAAATTTGTAAATTGGTGTGTCGATTTATGTATGGGATTGCCACATTTAGTGCTATTAATGCTAATTTCATTTATGTTGGGAAAAGGAGTAAAAGGTGTTACTATAGCAGTAGCACTTACACATTGGCCAGCACTTACAAGAATTGTGCGTGCAGAAGTTATGCAGATTCGTTCAGCTCAATATGTAAAAGCTGCATACAAAATGGGAAAATCAAAAACAGAAGTAGCAATAAAACATATACTTCCCCATGTAATACCAGCATATTTAATAGGATTAGTATTATTATTTCCACATGCAATTATGCATGAAGCTTCAATTACATTTCTTGGATTTGGTATGCCATCAGAAATGCCTGCAATAGGTGTAATTTTATCAGAGGCAATGAAGCATATAGCAACTGGAAAATGGTGGCTTGCACTTTTCCCAGGATTAATGCTTCTAATAGCAGTAATATTATTTGATGTTATTGGAGAAAATTTAAAGAAACTTTTAAATCCTGGAAGTGCAAATGAATAAGGAGAATAAAAATGGAAGATAAAAATATTTTAAAGGTAGATGATCTAGTAGTATCTTTTAATATGTACAAAGGTTTTTTTAAAAAAGAAGATTTAGAAGTAGTACATTCGCTATCTTTAGAAGTTAATGAAAAAGAAATAGTAGCAGTAGTAGGATCTAGTGGATCTGGGAAAAGTTTGCTTGCACATGCTGTTTTGGGATTATTGCCTAAAAATGCCAATACTAAAGGCGAAATTTTTTATCAAGGTGAAAAATTAACTGATGATAAAAGAAAAGAAGTGTTAGGAAGAAAAATAGTGTTTATTCCTCAATCAATAGACTATTTAGATCCTGTTATGAAAGTAGGAAAACAAGCTCAAGGTGTATATTCAACAAAAGAAAGGCAAGAAGAATTATTTGAAAAATATAAATTAGATAAAAGTGTAGAAGATATGTACCCATTCCAACTTTCAGGAGGAATGGCAAGAAGAGTATTGGTTTCATCGGCTGTTATGGAAACACCTAAACTTATAGTTGCTGATGAACCAACACCAGGACTTAGTATAGATATGGCAATGGATACACTAAAACATTTTAGAGAAATAGCTGATAATGGAGCGGGAGTATTATTGATTACACATGATGTAGATTTAGCTTTAAACGTTGCTGATAAAATAGCTGTATTTTATGCAGGAACTATAGTTGAAATAGCATCAACAGAAGATTTTATAAAAGGAAAGGATGCACTTAGACATCCGTATAGTAAGGCTTTTATATCTGCATTACCTCAAAATGAATTTAAACCTATAGATGGAAAGCAACCATATGCAGGAGAACTACCTAAAGGATGTCTTTTTGCAAGTAGATGCCCAAACGTAAGTGAAAAATGCTATGGAGAAATTCCTATGAGAGATCTTAGGGGTGGAAAGGTTAGGTGTGTCAATGCAACTTAATTTAAAAAATATAAGTTTTAGATATTCAGAAAAATCTCCATGGATTTTAAAAAATATAAATTTAAATATAGATTCAGGAGAGAGAGTAGGAATAGTAGGACCATCTGGATATGGGAAAAGTACATTATCTAAAATTATTGCAGGATATGAAAATCCTACAGAAGGAGAAGTTTTAATTGATGGAAAACCAATTAAAAAGAGAGGATTTTGTCCTATACAGATGATTCATCAACATCCAGAATTATCTGTAAATCCAAGATGGAAAATGGAAAAGATATTAAAAGAATCATGGAATCCTGATGATGAAATGTTATCAAAATTTGGGATAGAAAAAGATTGGCTAAAAAGATGGCCTAAAGAGCTTTCTGGAGGAGAATTACAGAGATTTTGCATTGCTAGAGTATTAGCACCAGAAACAAAATTTCTTATTTGTGATGAAATCACTACTATGTTAGATGTTATTTCACAAGCTCAGATATGGAATGTATTATTAGAAATAGCTAAAGAAAAAAATTATGGAATGATAATTGTAACACATAATATGGAATTAGCAAAAAAAGTATGTACAAGAATAATTGATTTGAGGGAAATAAATCGGAGGTATTAATATGGATACAAATGAAATATTAAGAAAAGTAAAAAATGGGGAAATTTCTATAGAAGAAGCTGAAAAATTTTTTAGAAAACAGCCATTTGAAGAGTTGGGATATGCAAAATTAGACACACATAGAAAAGTTCGCTCAGGGTGTTCAGAAGTTGTATTTTGTAGTGGAAAAGCAGATGAACATTTAGTAAAAATATATGAAAGACTTTATCAAGCTGAAGGAGAGGTTTTAGGAACAAGAGCATCTAAAGAACAAGCAGAATTAGTGAAATCGAAAATTCCAGAAGTGGAATATGATCCTCTTTCAAAAATTTTAAAAATAGAAAAAAAAGATAAAAAACACATAGGTAAAATAGCTGTTTGTACAGCAGGAACTGCAGATATAGCAGTTGCTGAAGAAGCAGCACAAACAGCAGAATTTTTTGGTAATAAAGTTGAAAGAATATACGATGTAGGAGTAAGTGGCTTACATAGACTTTTATCAAGAGTAGATGTAGTTCAAAGTGCAAATTGTGTTATAGCAGTAGCAGGTATGGAAGGAGCACTTGCAAGTGTTATAGGCGGTCTTGTTGATAAACCTGTTATAGCAGTTCCAACATCTGTAGGTTATGGAGCAAGCATGAATGGAATTTCTGCATTATTAACAATGATAAATTCTTGTGCAAATGGAATAGCAACAGTAAATATTGACAATGGATATGGAGCAGGATATATAGCATCACAAATTAATAGACTAGGAGAATGTAATCATGAATAAAGAAAAATTATATTTAGAATGTTATGCAGGAATTAGTGGAGATATGTTTGTTGCATCACTTTTAGACTTAGGAGCAGATTTAGAAGTATTAAAAAAATCATTAAATAGTCTTGAAACAATAAAAGGACAATTTAGAATTGAAACAAATAGAGTTTCAAAATCTGGATTAGATGCATATGATTTTTCTGTCATTTTAAAAGATGATAATCATGATAGTGATATGGAATATTTACATGGACATGATAATACTAATCATGAACATCACGACCATGACCATCATGAACATCACGACCATAACCATCATGAAGGTCATCATCATGACCACAGTCACAATGAAAATCATCATCATGACCATTCTCACACTCATCACCATGTTGGATTAATAGAGATAAATGAAATAATAAATAATAGTGATATTACAGAAAATGCAAAAAAAATAGCAATAAAAATATTTGACATAATAGCAAATGCTGAAGCAAAAGCACATGGAAAACCAAAAACAGAAGTACATTTTCATGAAGTTGGTGCAGTAGATTCAATTGTAGATGTAGTATCAGCAGCTGTTTGTATAGATAATCTAGGAGTAAAAGAAGTTATAATTCCAGCACTTTATGAAGGTGTTGGAACAGTAAGATGTCAGCATGGAGTACTTCCAATTCCAGTACCAGCAGTTTTAAATATAGTAAATGAAGAAAATATAACACTCAATATAACTGGTATAAAAGGTGAGTTTGTAACACCTACAGGTGCAGCAATAGCAGCTGCTATTTGTACTGAAAAAAATCTTCCTAAAAAATTTAAAGTGTTAAAAACTGGTATTGGTGCAGGAAAAAGAAACTATGAAAAAGCAAGTATACTAAGAGCCATGATAATTGAAGAAGATGATAATGAAATAGAAAAAGATGAAATTATAAAAATGGAAACAAATATAGATGACTGTACAGGAGAAGCATTAGGATATACAATGCAAAGGTTAATAGAAGCAGGAGCTAGAGATGTTCATTATATGCCTGTTTTTATGAAAAAAAATAGACCTGCTTATCAATTAAATGTAATATGCAAAGAAGATAAAATGGAAGAATTACAACAGATTATATTTGAAGAAACAACTAGTATAGGTATAAGAATTCAGCGTATGGAAAGAAAAATACTAGAAAGACGACTAGAAACAAGAAAAACTTCTATGGGAGATGTTCAAGTTAAAGTATGTAAATTAAAATCGGGTGAAAGAATATATCCAGAACATGACAATATAGCAAAAATATGTAAAGAAACAGGAAAAACATGGCAAGAAGTATATCGTCAAATCATTGAGGAGTGCAAATAGTATCATGAATTATGAAGAAAAAAAAGAAAAAATATATAAAAAAATAGAAGATTTATCTCAAAATGATGTTGTATTAGCATTTTCTGGTGGAGTAGATAGTAGTTTACTTTTAAAATTATTTTCAGAAGCTATGAAAAAAACTGGTAAAAAAATATATGCAGTTACAATACATACAAAAATACATCCTATGAAGGACTTAGAAATTTCTAAGAAAGTTGCAAAAGAAATGGGTGCTGAACATATAGTTATAGGTATCGATGAACTTAAAGAAGCTGGAATTGAAGATAATCCGATTGATAGATGCTATCTTTGTAAAAAAAGTATCTTTGAAAAACTAAAAAAATTAGCTTTAGATTTAGATGTAAAAATAATTGTAGAAGGAACAAATGAAGATGACTTACATGTTTATAGACCAGGAATAAAAGCTATAAAAGAACTTGGAATAAAAAGTCCATTAGCAGATTCTAATTTTACAAAAGAAGAAGTTAGAAAGTTAGCAAAAGAATATGGTATATCGGTTTCAAATAGACCTTCGACACCTTGTATGGCAACTAGGTTTCCATATGGAACAAAATTAGATTATGAAAAAATACGAAAAGTAGAAGATGCAGAAAAATGGTTTAGAGATAATGGATTTTATAATATAAGAATACGTGTACATGATAATATTGCGAGAATAGAGATAGATAAAAATGAAATGACATTACTTTTAGAAAGAAAAGAAGAAGTTATTAAGAATCTAAAAAAAATTGGATATGACTATATTACATTAGATTTAGAGGGATTTAGATCAGGTAGTATGGATATAAATATAAAAAAATAAAAGCAATAAATTAAAAATATGATTTTAAAAAATTTAATTTATAGGAAACTTATTTTTAATACAATAAAAAGTCTGTAGTAAATGCTACAGATTTTTTTTATAATAAAAATAGAGGTGAAATACTATGTTAGAGAAAATAAATTTTAAAAAAGAAAATTTAGAACTTGATGAAGAACAGCTAATGGCTGAAAAAATAGTAGATATATTAAATCAATATGGTGTTGAAAACTGTGGATTTAGAATAAGCAATAAAAGAATAATGATATCTACAATAAACAGATATAGAGGATTAAAATACAGTGCATCTATACACACTGGAAAAGACACATTCACTAGTATAGTTATAGATTTAGACGAAAAAATATACATAAACAACGAGATAGAGAGAGATTTATTTTTAGAAATGATATATAAAAGAAATGATAGCTATTCTGAAAAGTGTCTAGGGAAAAATATGAGTCAAGGAATAGGTGTTAATAAAAATTATAAGTTTGAAATGATAAAAAATGAAGTTGTAAAATTTAATTCTCAAATAATAGTAAATTTATTTATAGAAACTGTGAATGATTTTATATCAGAAATAGATAGATTTAAAAAATATTTTTAAAAAGGATAAAAAAATAAAAGTAAAATATTATAATTTAGTATAAAAAAGAAAAAATTAATAAATAGTATTGACAAAAAAAATGGAAAATGTTATCCTATATACAGTAAAAAATGGATAAGACAATTTGGAGTGTTACTGGTTGAGCAGGCAAGATCGAATTTTATAATATACTATAGTATTATTATAGGTATATTGTATATATTTGGTCTTTTTTTTATTTCTTGTGATAATCTAGTTTATTTACGATATAATATAAATTAATGATTAGTATTATATTAAGAAAGGTAAGGATTTATGATGAAAGTTACAAAAGTAATAAATAATAACTTTGTATGCTCATATAATGATAAAAATAAAGAGATTATTATCATGGGAAAGGGAATAGGCTTTAAAGCAAAAGAAGGAGATCAGATTGATGCTGATAAAGTAGAAAAGGTATTCACGATGAATGGTAAATCTGCTATAGATAAATTTAAGCGTCTGATTGAAGAACTACCAATAGAACATTTTAAAGTGTCAAATGACATAATAAACTATGCTAAACGTACGCTTGGGAAAAGGTTAAACCAAAATATATATATAACACTTACTGATCATATAAATTTTTCAGTGTATAGATTTAAGCATGGTATGAAATTTAGTAATCCACTACTATGGGAAGTTAAACATTTTTATAATCCTGAATATATTATCGGCGAATATGCAGTAAATTTAATAAAAGAAAAATTAAATGTAGATATGGGTGAAGATGAAGCTGCGAATATTGCTCTACATATAGTAAATGCTGAGTATAATACAGAGATGAATGATGCTTTAAAAATAACAACTCTCATAGGAGATATATTAAAAATAGTAACAGATACTTTCAATATACAATTAGATGAAGAAAGCTTACATTATTCTAGACTTATTACACATTTGAAATTCCTTTCACAAAGGATATTTATGGGTGAGATGTTAAAAGATTCTGACGATGTATTTGCTGAAATTATAGCAACAAAATATCCTGAAGAATATAGGTGCGCACTAAAAATAAGGGATTATATAGAAAAACAATATAATCAGAAGATATCAAATGAAGAGCTTGTATATCTGACAGTGCATATAAGACGAGTATCTAGTATAGATGATGAAAATTAGAAAGTTATTAGAGGTGTAATGATGTTTAAAAAATTATTCGGAAAAAAAGACAATTCAATAAAACTTGTTTCTCCAATAAAAGGAGAAATAATACCAATAGAAGAAGTAAATGATCAAACTTTTGCAAGTGGTATGTTAGGAAAAGGTGTTGGTATAAAACCAACTGAAGGAAAAGTTTTAGCTCCAGCTAATGGAGAAATAACTATAATGTTCCCAACAAAACATGCAGTTTCTATATTAACAGAAGATGGAGCAGAACTTTTAATACATATAGGTCTTGATACTGTTAATTTACAGGGAGAACATTTTACAAGTTATGTAGAAGTTGGTCAAAAGGTAAAAGTAGGAGATTTATTAGTTGAATTTGAAGCAGAAAAAATAAAAGAAGCTGGTTATGATATAACAAGTCCAGTTCTTGTTTGTAACCCAGATAATTTTGAATCAGTTGAAGCTATAAAATATGGCCCAGTTGAATTAGGTGAAGAAATAATAAAAATGGGTAGAAAATAATTTTAAATTGTCTATTTTGCTCAAAAATAGAGCTGAAATAATAAAATTTTTTATGAAAGGAGAATATTTCTCATGATGAAATATTTACAGAAACTTGGTAAATCATTAATGTTACCAGTTGCTTGTTTACCGGTTGCCAGTATATTAATGGGTGTCGGTTATTGGATAGACCCTAGTGGTTGGGGTGCAAATAACATAGTAGCAGCATTCTTATTAAAAGGTGGTAGTGCACTTATAGATAATATGGGTATACTATTTGCAATAGGTGTAGCTGTTGGTATGGCAGATGATAATGATGGTACAGCAGGACTTGCAGGATTAGTATCTTGGTTAATGATAACAACTTTACTTTCTCCAGCAGTAGTTGCTATGTTCAAAGGAATACCTGAAGAACAGGTTGCAGCAGCATTTACTAAAACACAGACTCAGTTTATAGGTATATTAGCTGGTCTTATAGGTGCATCTTGCTATAATAAATTCAAAGGTACTAAATTACCTGATGCATTATCTTTCTTCAGTGGAAAAAGATGTGTTGCAATAGTTACAGCAGCTTGCTCAATGATAGCAGCTTTAATATTATTCTTCGTATGGCCAGCAGTTTACAATGCTCTAGTTTCATTCGGTGAAGGAATAATATCTTTAGGTGGAATAGGTGCAGGTATATACGGATTCTTCAACAGACTTCTTATACCAACTGGATTACACCATGCTCTTAACTCAGTATTCTGGTTCGATGTTGCAGGTATAAATGATATCGGTAACTTCTGGGGTGGAACAGGAGTTAAAGGTGTAACTGGTATGTACATGACAGGATTCTTCCCAGTTATGATGTTCGGATTACCAGCAGGTGCTTTAGCAATGTATCACACTGCAAAAGATAAAAAGAAAAAAGCTGTTTATGGTTTATTATTAGCAGCAGCAGTAAGTTCATTCTTCACAGGTGTTACAGAACCTCTTGAATTCTCATTCATGTTCTTAGCTCCAGCATTATATGTAGTTCATGCTTTATTAACAGGTGTATCAATGGCTGTTTGTGCAGCATTACCAGTTAGAGCAGGATTTAACTTCTCAGCAGGATTAGTTGACTGGGTATTAAGTTTTAAAGCTCCTTTAGCATTAAACCCATTATACTTAATCCCAATAGGATTAGTTGTTGGTGTTATATACTATGTAGTATTCAGATTCGTAATAGTTAAATTTAACTTAGCTACTCCAGGTAGAGAAGAAGATACTGTAGAAGCTGAAAAAGCTATAGTACTTGACAACAATGATTTTACAGCTATGGCTCAGGTTATATTAGAAGGATTAGGTGGAGCAGAAAACGTAACATCTATAGATAACTGTATAACAAGATTAAGATTAGAAGTTAAAGATAGTTCAAAAGTAGATGAAGCTAAAATAAAAACTTCAGGAGCTGCTGGTGTAATAAGACCAGGAAAAACTTCTGTACAGGTTATAATAGGTACAAAAGTTCAGTTCGTAGCTGATGAATTTAAAAAACTTTGTAAATAATACTGTAATGTAATTTAAATAAAATTATTGTCATATGAACGTCTTTTCAAAGACGTTCTATGGCAGTATTTTTTTTCAAAAAATACATAAAAATACAGAAAGCATTTTCATTAGTATAAAAAAATTATACAAATAAATAAAAATAATGATATTTACTAATATGTAAAATGTAGTTTAAATAAAAATTTAAATTATACACCAAAATTAATTAAAACCTTAGGAGGGTTATATGAAAGGATTTAAGAAACTAATTATATCGACGTTAGTTGCTTGTATGACTATGGTAACTCCGGCTTCATTCGGAATGGCTAATGTTTCTGCAGCAAAAACAAACAAAACAGAAATGAGTGTTTATTCAATAGATGCAGGTAGAAAATTTTTCTCTGTTAATCAAATAAAAGAGATAATAGACACTGCAAATGAAACAGGGTTTACGCATGTTCAGTTATTATTTGGTAATGATGGATTAAGATTAGTATTAGATGATATGACAATTTCTGCAAATGGGAAAACATATGCAAGTAAAGATGTTAAAAATGCAATAGAAAATGGGACAAAAAAATATTATGATGATCCAAATGGTACAGTTTTAAATCAGAGAGATATGGAATCAATTTTATCATATGCAAAAGCAAAAAATGTTAAAATAATTCCAGTTGTAAGTAGTCCAGGTCATATGGATGCTATACTAAACACAATGGAAGGTTTAGGTATAGAAGATGTAAAATTTGATTATCAAGGAACTACTTCAAAAACAACTATGGACTTAGCAAATAAAGAAGCTGTTGGATTTACAAAAGCTTTAGTTGAAAAATATGCTAAATATTTTAATGGAAAAGTAGAATATTTCAACTTTGGTGCAGATGAATATGCAAATGATGCAACTTATCATGGACCAAGTAAAAAATCAGGTTTCTTAGTTCTTCAGGAAGAAGGATTATATGATGATTTTATAAATTATATAAATGAAATATCATCTATAGTAAAATCTAACAATATGAAACCAATATGTTTTAATGATGGTGTATATTATAATAAAGATGAAGAAAATGGTACTGTAGATAAAGATATTACTGTTGCTTATTGGACACCAGGTTTTGAAAGATATACTCCAGCTCCAGCTAAATATCTAGTTGAAAAAGGTTATAAAATATTAAATACTAATGATAACTGGTATTATGTTGTTGGACGTAATGGAGAAGGTTGGTGGTATGGTTCTGCCATGGCAACTGATGGAATGAAGAAAAATAAATTCACAAGAGTTGTTGGAACTTCTGAAGATGAAAAATTACCTATAGTAGGAAGTATGGCTTGTACATGGGCAGATGAACCTAAAGCAACTTATGATTCAAAAGTTGTAAAAGATTTAATGAAATTATTTGCACAAGAGAATCCAGAATATATTTATCGTAAGGCAAATTACGATGTTGTAGAAAATGCTAAAACAAAATTACCAAAAGATTTATCAAAATATACAGAAGAAAGTATATTTAACTTAAAGAAAGCTTTAGCAAATGTTGTTTATGGAGAAAGATTAGAAGATCAATCAAAAGTAAACGCTATGGCAAATGATATAACAAAAGCAGTATCTAATTTAAAAGTAGAAACAAATAAAAAGAAAAAATCAGCTGTATTTTCAATAGATGCAGGTAGAAAATATTTCTCAAAAGAACAATTAATGAAAATTATAAAAAAAGCATCTGAAAATGGATACACAGATGTACAATTAATATTAGGAAATGATGGATTACGTTTTGTTTTAGATGATATGACAATTTCTGCAAATGAAAAAACATATACAAGTGAAAATGTAAAAAGTGCTATAACAAGAGGTAACAATCAGTACTATAAAGATCCTAATGGAGATTGTTTAACAGAAGCTGAAATGAATGAAATATTATCATATGCTAAGAGTTTAAATATAGGTATAATACCAGTAATAAACTCTCCAGGACATATGGATGGTATTTTAAATGCTATGACAGTTTTAGGTATAAATAATTCTCAATACAGTTATAAAGGTAAAAAATCAACAAGAACAATAGATTTAAACAATAAAGAAGCTGTAGAATTCAATAAAGAATTAGTTAAAAAATATGTTACATATTTCTCTAAATATAGCAAAGTATTCAACTTTGGTTGTGATGAATATGCTAATGATATAGATTCATCTAAAGATGGATATTATAATGGTTGGAGTAGATTACAGGGAACAGGAATGTATCCTAAATTTGTATCATATGTAAATGATATATCAAAAATTATAAAAGATGCAGGAATGAGACCTATGTGCTTCAATGATGGAATTTACTATGACAATAATGATGAATATGGTGAATTTGATAAAGATATAATAATATCTTACTGGACTGCAGGATGGTGGGAATTCTATGTTGCAAAAGCATCATATCTATACGAAAAAGGACATGATATCTTAAATCTAAATGATGGATGGTATTGGGTATTAGGTAATATAGATGGAAAAATAAATGGAAAT
>NZ_JARIBH010000043.1 GCF_029264495.1 Peptacetobacter sp. | reverse complement strand
ATCTTTTTTACTTTTTATTGTAGATAAAATGTTTATGTACTAATTTTTAGGGTATTAAATAAAAAGAAACGGAATTTAAATAATAGGGAGAAATTAATATGATACAACTAATATTAGTAGTAATTATATGTGCAATAGGATATTCATTTATAAGAACTAAGAATGAATTAAAAAAGAAACAAGAAAAAATTGATTCTATAAATGCAAAGAAAGATGCAGCTATAGAAAAAATTGGTATAAAAGAGAAAATATCAGCACAAGATAAAGAAGAAAATGTATATATTTTATCTGAAGATAACAAAGTATTCATATTTAAATCTAAAGAAGATAAAATACATAAAATAGAAGGAATAAAGTCTATTGATTCCAAAAGAAGATATGCAACTGTAAAATCTGGCTGATCGACATGTTCTCAACTACAGGATGTAGTCTTAAAAATTGAATTAATTGATGGAGAATATTTATCAGAATTTGATTCTTATGAAGTAAATAATGTTGAAAAATTTGAAGAATTAGTTCAAGAAATATTGATTTAAAAAACTAAAATAAGTGTTTGGTTAAGAAAGTACTATTATAAAATATTTTAAAATATTATTATAATAGTACTTTTTCTATGTGACAGTAGATAAATGTTTTTTATTGTTGCTATATTTTTTAGGTGTTATAATGAAAATAGAAAATACAAACAAGAAGAGGTATAAATATGAAAATAGCATTAGATGAAGTAGAATCACTTTTAAATATAATAGAAAAAATAAAAATAAATGAAAATAGAAAGTTAATTAAAGTTGGAGCAGGTATAAAGATAATTTATAAAGGATATAAAAAAAATAATAAAGATAAAGTATTTTTAGAAGATGGAAGAGTTGATTTATTTGTAATATACAAAGAAAATGGAGAAGAGTATCTAACAAAATTAACTCAAAAAGTAGGATATAACACAATAAAATACACAAATAGTGCCTTTAAAATAGAAGATTTATATGATGAAACCATAGAAATAAAAGATATTGAAAAATGGAATATGAACAGACAAATTAAAGAATTTGTAGAAGAATTTAGAGAAAAATATTTTATGAGTAAAATAAGATATTTTACAGATGAAAAGAGTATAAAAGAAATATCTTTAGATATATCTAAATTAAAAGAAATGGTTATGTTTAGCAGATATACTAGTGAAGATATGACAAAGTTAGAGTATATGATAAATTATATGTACTATATTGAAAAGGAATATGGAAATATAAAAGTAGATGATATACAAAAATATAAGATTGAAGAATTTGAAGAAATAGATTTTATTGGATGGCTTATAAAATCTCAGGAAATGGGCAATTATTTAAAATGGAGAAGTGAAAAAACGCCACTAGAAGGTTGTATAATTCAAGTTGATGAAGGTAAAATAAATCCAACCTTATTTGAAAAGATGTTGAAAAATGAAAATTTAAGAGAAATAAATATAAAATTCAAAAGATAAAATAAAAAATAATTAGATAAAATTCGCTTAAATAAATTTTTGTAGGGTATTAATATATTAACAATAAAATTTAATATTAAAATATAAAGAAAAAATTATTTTTATAGTGATTAATTATATCAATTATATAGATATCTTGCAAAAAAATAAAATTAGTGTTATTATTGTAATAATAAAAGAATTTTTAGTAAATTTAGTAAATTTAGAAAGCTTAACTCTGAATTTTATTGAATTTATCGAAAGGAAGATGTGTTATGACTAAAAGAAAAATATTAGTACCAATTGATGGAACTGAAAGAAGTATGCACTCTCTAGAGTTTATAAAAGGTATCTTTGATAAAGATTCTGTTTCAATTGAAATAATGAATGTTAAAGAGCTAGTATTTATAGATGGGATATCACTATCTGAAGAAATTAAAAATTCAGAAATGTTAGGTAGAAAAATTCTAGATAAAGCTGAAGAAATAATGGAAGGATATGATGTAAATGTATACTTTACATTCGGATATCCTGGTGATGAAATAATAAGAAAAGCTAAAGAAGATGATATAGATATAATCGTTATGACTAAATCAACTAAAAAAGGATTAACTAGAATGATTGGTTCTGTTACAGCAAGTGTTGTTAAACAGGCTAAATGTATAGTTATGATAGTTCCAGAATAAGGGTTATATAATAAATTTTAATAAAGTATATAAACCCCATATTTTAATATGGGGTTTATTAATATAATAAATAATTAATTAATAAAATAAATTAGGAGGTTTTACAATGGAATTAAAAGGAAGTAAAACAGAACAAAATTTATGGACTGCTTTTGCAGGTGAATCACAGGCTAGAAATAAATATGACTATTTTGCATCAAAAGCAAAAAAAGAAGGATATAATGAAATAGGTGCATTATTTGCAGAAACTGCAGGAAATGAAAAAGAACATGCTAAAATATGGTTTAAATTATTAAATGGAATAAATTCAACAGAAGAAAATTTAAAAGCTGCTGCAGAAGGTGAAAATTATGAATGGACTGATATGTATGCAGGATTTGCTAAAGTAGCAAGAGAAGAAGGTTTTGATCATATAGCATTCTTATTTGAATCTGTAGCAAAAATAGAAAAAGAACATGAAGAAAGATATCGTACTTTACTAAGTAATTGTGAAAATAAAAGTATATTTGAAAAAGACTCAGAAGTTACAGCTTGGGTATGTACTAACTGTGGACATATACATTTTGGTAAAAAAGCTCCAGAACTATGTCCTGTTTGTGAACATCCAAGAGGATACTTCAAAGTTAAAGATGAATCTTATAAATAAATTCAAAATAAATAATGATGATAAAAAAGCATTGCAAATGAATTGCAATGCTTTTTTTATAATCTCAATTTAAAAATTTTATAATATCAATTTGATGATATTGATTAAATTTCAGTATCATCGAATCTAATATCAATATTAAATCCTAGTTTTTCTTCAACATCATCTAAAATATTTTTATTTTTATCAGTGACGAAAGCACAAGTGTCGCCATCTTCTCCAGCACGACCTGTTCTTCCTATTCTATGAATATAGTCTTCTGAAGTTTCAGGGAAATCGTAATTATATATATGTGTGACACCAGTAATATCAAGACCTCTTGAAGCAACATCTGTCGCAATGAGATATTGTATTTTCATATCTCTAAAGTTTTTCATAATTCTTTCTCGTTTTGATTGAGATATATCACTATGAATTTTAGCACAGTTATATCCTTTTGATGCCATATCTTCTTCTAATTTATCAGCTCTTCTTTTAGTTCTGCAAAATACAATTGCCATAAAAGGATTATCTTCATCCAAAACTTTACAAAAACTATCAAATTTTCTTCTATCAGTTGTCAATACTACAGATTGCTTTATTTTTTCAAGTGTAACTTCTTGACTTTTTATTTCTATAAAGCAAGGTTCATTAGTATATCTATAAGCTAGTTTTTTAACTTGAGAATCCATAGTTGCAGAAAAGAATAGAGATTGTCTTTTTTTATTAGTTTCTTTTAATATTGCATCTATTTCATTTTTAAATCCCATAAGTAACATCTGATCGGCTTCATCTAAAATAAATATATCCAAATCTTTTAAGTTTATAGTTTTTCTATCCAAATGATCTAAAAGTCTTCCTGGTGTAGCTATAATAAGATGAATATTATTTTTTAATTTATTTGCTTGAGATTTAATATCTTTTCCACCATAGGCAGAAAGTATATTTATACCTAAAGGTTGTGCTAATTTTTCAGCTTCATTGTATATTTGAAGTGCCAATTCTCTAGTAGGAGTTAGTATTAATGCAGAAACACTTTTTTTATTTATATTTATTTTTTCTAAAGTTGGTATCAAAAAAGCTAAAGTTTTTCCAGTACCAGTTTGAGATTGTGCAATTACATCTCTTCCTTCTTTTATAACACCTATACATTCACTTTGTATAGGTGTAGGTTTAGTTATACCATATTTTTTTAAAATATCTATTGTTTTTTCATTTATATTTAAATCTTTAAAGTTCATAAGAATAATCCTTTCTGTTTTCAATCATAAATTTGAATTTTATCCATATATATAATTTAACATAAAGTATATAAAAAATGAAATGAATTATTGAAAAAATGCAAAAAGGTATTGATTTATTTTTGATTAGGAGATATTATATACACAACAGATAAATGCAAGATATAAAAAATATCTTGCATAATTTTTAAAAATGAGAAAAAAGAATAAATACAAATAAAAAAATCATAACTAAAGATAAAATTTTAGAGAAACTAAAAAAATTATATAAGTCAAATTTTAGGAGGTAAGTAAAATGTGTGTAATTGATAAGTTGAAAAATAGAGAAATAAAGATAGTTGATACAACACTTAGAGATGGCGAACAAACAGCTGGAGTTGTTTTTGCAAATAGTGAAAAGATAATGATTGCACAGATGTTAAGTGATTTAGGGATAGATCAACTTGAAGTAGGAATACCTGCTATGGGTGGAGATGAAAAAGATGCAATTAAAAAAATTTGCAAGAAAAATTTAAAATCAAGCATAATGGCTTGGAATAGAGCTGTCATATCAGATATAGAACAGTCTATAGATTGTGGAGTAGATGCTGTAGCAATTTCTATTTCAGTTTCAGATATACACATTCAAAATAAACTTAGAACTTCTAGAGAATGGGTTATAGAAAATATGGTTAAGTCTGTTGAATATGCAAAAAGAAATGGTTTATATGTATCTATAAATGGAGAAGATGCTTCAAGAGCAGATGATGATTTTTTAATAGATTTTATAAAGGCAGGTAAAAAAGCAGGTGCAGATAGATTTAGATTTTGCGATACAGTAGGCGTTATGGATCCATTTACAATAAGAAAAAAGATAGAAAGAATTTATAAAGAAACTAATTTTGATATAGAAATGCATACTCATAATGATTTTGGAATGGCTACAGCAAATGCAATAGCAGGTGCTATTGGTGGAGCAAGTCATATAGGAGTTACAGTAAATGGACTTGGAGAAAGAGCAGGAAATGCAGCGTTAGAAGAAGTTTTAATGGCTTTAAAACATGTTTGTAAATTTGATATGGATATAGATACAAAAAAATTTAAAGAACTATCAGAATATGTATCAAATGCATCAGGAAGAGAATTACCAGCTTGGAAGGCTATAGTTGGAAATAATATGTTTAAACATGAATCTGGAATACATGCAGATGGAGCATTAAAAAATCCTAAAAATTATGAAGCATTTGAACCAGAGGAAGTTGGTTTACAAAGACAGATAGTTATAGGAAAACATTCAGGAAAAGCTGCTATAATAAATAAATTCTTAGAATACGATATAGAATTATCATCTGAAATGGCGACAAAAGTTTTAGAAGAAATAAGATCAGTATCAGTAAGAATGAAAAGATCATTATTTGATAAAGAAATAGTAGGTATATATTATGATTTATTATCAGATGATGAAAATGAATAAAATATAAAAGAATGTGATAATTATATTTTTCTTGTAAATAAAAAATTAAGAAGGTGAAAAAATGGGAGAAAATCTAGTATATAAAATACTTAGAAGACATATTGTAAATGGAGAATTAAAATCAGGAAATACAATAAATATAAAAATAGATAATACACTTACTCAAGATTCAACAGGTACAATGGCATATCTTCAATTAGAAGCTATGGGTATAAAAAAAGTTAAAACAGAAAAGAGTATAGCATTTATAGACCACAATATGCTTCAACAAGGCTTTGAAAATGCAGATGATCATAGGTATATTCAGACAGTAGCAGATAAATATGGTGTATATTTTTCAAAACCAGGAAATGGAATATGCCATCAAGTATATTTAGAAAGATTTTCAAAACCAGGAAATACATTATTGGGTTCAGATAGTCATACTCCAACAGCAGGTGGAGTTGGGATGATTGCAATTGGAGCAGGAGGACTTGATGTATCACTTGCTATGGCTGGAAAATCATATAGCATAAAAGTACCAGAAGTTATAAAAGTTAACTTAATTGGAAAATTAAATAAAATGGTTTCATCTAAAGATATTATACTAGAGCTATTAAAAAGAGAAACAGTAAAAGGTGGAGTAGGAAAAGTATATGAGTATTCAGGAGAAGGATTAAAATATCTTTCAGTGCCACAAAGAGCAACTATAACTAATATGGGAGCAGAACTTGGAGCGACAACATCTATATTTCCAAGTGATGAAAAGACATTAGAATTTTTTAAAGCACAAAAAAGAGAAGATGAATGGAAAGAATTAAAAGCAGATGAAGATGCAGTATATGATAGAGTAATAAATATAGATTTAAATAATTTAATTCCATTGGCAGCCAAACCGCATAGTCCGGATAATGTAGATTCAATTGAAAACATAGGAAATATAAAAATAAACCAAGTTGCAATAGGAAGTTGTACAAATTCATCATATGAAGACTTAATGAAAGTAGCTCAGATTTTAAAAGGGAAAAAAGTTAATAAAGATGTAAGTTTAGTAATAGCTCCTGGTTCTCGTCAAGTTATGGAAATGTTAGCTAGAAATGGTGCTTTAGGAGATATAATTTCTTCAGGTGCTAGAATACTTGAAAATTCTTGTGGACCATGTATAGGAATGGGACAATCTCCTGGAACTGATGCTATATCACTTAGAACATTTAATAGAAACTTTTATGGAAGAAGTGGTACATTATCGGCAAATATATATTTAGTAAGTCCAGAAACAGCAGCAGTTAGTGCTATAACGGGAGTACTTACTGACCCTAGAAAAATGGAAATAGAATTTGAAAATCTATCTGTAGATAAATTTATAATAGATGATAGTATGATTATAAAACCATCAGAAGATGGTGAAAATGTTGAGGTTGAAAGAGGACCAAATATAAAACCGTTCCCTTTAAATGTAGAATTAAAAAATGAAATAGTTGGAAAAGTAGTTCTTAAAGTAGGTGACAATATAACTACAGATCATATTATGCCATCAAATGCTAAATTACTACCATATAGAAGTAATATACCTTATCTTTCTAAATTCTGCTTTAGTACAATAGATAAAGATTTTGCAGAAAGAGTAGAGGAAAATGATGGTGGATTTATAGTTGGAGGAGATAATTATGGTCAAGGATCTAGTAGAGAGCATGCTGCACTTGCACCATTATATTTAGGAATAAAAGGAATAATAGCAAAAAGTTTTGCGAGAATACATAAAGCTAATTTAATTAACAGTGGAATACTTCCTATGATATTTTGTAATATAGATGATTATAACAAGATAGAACAAATGGATGAATTAAAAATAGAAAATGCTATAAATTCAGTTGAAAAAAGAAGAATAACTATAAAAAATATAACAAAAGATTTTTCATTTGATGTGGATTTAGATTTAACAGATACAGACGTAGAAATAATAAAAGACGGTGGAAAATTAAACCATACAAAAAAATATATCGACTAAAATAAAAACAGGAAGTGAAGATATGTATAAAATAACGTTGATACCAGGTGATGGAATAGGTCCAGAAATAACAAAAGCTATGAAGAAAGTTATAAAAAAAACTGGTGTTGAAATAGAATGGGAAGAAGTAAAAGCAGGTATGGAAGTAATAGATGAGTACAATACTCCATTACCTAATTATGTAATAGATAGTATAAAGAAAAATAAAATTGCTATAAAAGGACCGATAACAACACCAGTAGGTAAAGGATTTAGAAGTGTAAATGTAGCACTTAGAAAAAAATTAGATCTTTATGCAAATGTAAGGCCAGTAAAAAGTTTTAAAGGAATAAAAAATAGGTATGAAGATGTAGATTTAGTTATTATAAGAGAAAATACAGAAGGTTGCTATAGTGGAATAGAGCATAAAATAGGAGATTACGGAGCAGAAACTATAAAAATAATAACAAGACCTGCATGTGAAAGAATAGTAGATTTTGCAATAGACTATGCAAAACAAAATAATAGAAAAAGAATAACTGGAGTTCATAAAGCCAATATAATGAAATTAACAGATGGTTTATTTTTGGATATATATAAAGATAGAGTTGAAAATACTGAATTTGAAACAGATGATTTGATAGTAGATGCAGCTGCGATGAATTTAGTTTTAAATCCAGAAAAATATGATGTTATGGTAATGCCCAATCTTTATGGTGATATACTTTCTGATTTATGTTCAGGCCTTGTAGGTGGACTTGGGTTAATACCAAGTGCAAATATAGGTGAAAATTATGCTATATTTGAAGCTGTTCATGGAAGTGCACCTCAAATAGCAGGGAAAAATATTGCAAATCCAACAGCAATAATTCAGTCAGCAGTTATGATGCTTAGATATATAAATGAAAATGAATCAGCAGATAAAATTGAAAAAGCTATAGAAATAGTATTAAAAAATGGGAATGTCCTTACAGCTGATTTAGGAGGAAATTCTTCTACTGATGAATTTTCAGATGAAATATGCAAATATATTTAAAAATTTGTAAAAAATATTAATATTTATACTATATGAAATAAATAAAAGTGGACTGTTATATATAGAATAGTTCACTTTTTATTTGCATATATATAAAATATATATAGAAAAATTTAATAGAAAAACAATATAATATAATACAAGTATAAATAAAATTAAATAAACAGCTTGTTATTTTTTTAATTTAATGTAAATTTATAAAAAATATATAAATTTTTTAAAATTAAAGTATAATATAAGTATACTTATTTAAGTAATTATAAATATAAAATGAAAGGGGTATTTGTTATGATAGATTTTATAAAAACTAGAAGAAGTTGTAGAAAATATTCTGATTTACCAATACCAGGAGATAAATTAAAAAAAATTTTAAAAGCAGGACTTTTAGCTCCATCAGGAAGAAGTAAAAAACCTTGGGAATTTATAGTTACTACTGATTCTGAAAAATTAAATAAACTTTCAAACTGTAGAACAAGTGGAGGTGGATTCTTCTTAAAAGATACACCAGCAGCTATAGTTATAGCTACAGATCCAGAAAAGACAGATGTATGGACAGAAGATTGTTCTATAGCGGCATCATATATGCAACTAGAAGCTCATAGTTTAGGGCTATCAAGTTGTTGGGTACAAGTTAGAAATAGACAGCATGATGAAAATAAAACAGCAGAAGAATATATAAGAGAAGTAATGGAGATACCATCTGAATATAAAGTTCAATGTATATTAGGAATTGGATATCCAGATGAAGAAAAAGACTCCTACACAGATAAAGATATAGATTGGACAAAGGTACATACTGAAAAATTTTAATAAATTAGTTAGTATAATATTATAAAAATATTTTTAAAAAAAGAACCTACAATTGGGTTCTTTTTATTTTTTTATAAAAATTAGATATAAAAAATAACAAAATCCAATAATTGTAGTAAAATAAAAAAGGAAACTATAATAATGTTTCTATCAAAGGTTTAAAAATATAAGGAGGTTTATTTATGGGGCTAAAGATAAAAAATTATAGCCTTCTATGTAATCAAGGAACAGCAAAGTATAATGAAGATGCAATTGGAATAACTCCATTTGGATTATGGGTACTAGATGGAGCAACAGGACTTAATGGGAAAAATATTGTATCAGATGAAAGTGATGCTAGATGGTATTCTCAATGGTGGAATAATTTTTTATATAAAAATATAAGTAGCGAAAATTCTTTAAAAGAAATTGTATTAGATGGTATAAGAAAAATAAAAAAAGAATATAAATATTTATTAGATGGTAGAAAAGTAGAAAAATTAGATTTGCCCTCTAGTTCAATAGCAATATTAAAATTTAGAGATAATGCTATCGAATATTTCCTTTTAGGAGATTGTTCTTTTTTCTATAATGATGGAGAAAGAAAAATTATAAAAGATAGAAGTATATGTAATTTAGATGATAATGTTTATAAAGAATGGATGAAAATTTCCAATTTAGAGGAGTTTACATTTAACGATATAAAAGATTCAGTTATGGATATAATTATAGAAAACCGAATGAAAAAAAATACTAAAGATGGATATTGGATATTAGACTTTGATGAAGAAGCTGTAAAAAATTCACTTTATGGACAAATAGAAGTAAATAATGAAATAAAGATAATGTTGGCTAGTGATGGATTTACTTGTGCATCTGATAGATATGGAATTTTGAAAGAAGATGAACTTATCTATGTTGCCGAAAAAATGGGAATAGAATATATAGCAGGTCAAATTAGAGAATTTGAAGAAGATGATTATAAAGCTATAAAAATGCCTAGATTTAAAGTTATGGATGATTTATCAGCAGTGTATGTTGAACTTTATAATAATAGATAAAATACTTTAAAATATAGAAAGGATATAAGATGAGAATATTACACATAACAACCCAAAAACCTAATAGTACAGGAAGTGGAATATATATGTGTGGAATGATAAATGGTTTTGAAAAGCTCGGATATGAACAATCAGTAATAGCTGGAGTTGATATAGATGATGATATAAAAACAATAAAAGATTCTTTAGGAAATGTAAAATTTTATCCAGTTATATACAATACAAATGAATTAAATTTTAATGTAGTTGGAATGAGTGATTCTATGCCGTATAAGAGTACTAGATATAGAGATTTAGATGAAAATATGGTAAAAAAATTAAAATTGTCATTCTTAAATCAGATAGAAAAAGCTATAAAAGAATATAAGATAGATACTATAATATGTCATCATTTATATTTGCTTACTGCATTTGTTAGAGAAGTTATAAAAGATAAAAATATAAAAGTGTTGGCGGTATGTCATGGGACTTGCTTAAGACAATTAAAAACAATACCACTTGAAAGAGAATATATAAAAGAAAATATAAAAAAATTAGATAAAATTTTTGCATTACACGAAGAACAAAGAAAGGATATAATATCTACTTTTGGTATAGAATCAGATAAAGTATATGTAATTGGAAGTGGATATAATGATTCTATATTTAAAAATATAGAATACACTAAAAAAGAAAATTATATAAGCTTAATATTTGCAGGTAAAATATGTAAATCAAAAGGACTTTTATCATTTATAAATTGCTTAGACAGATTAAATTATAAAAAAGATTTATTAAAAATTAAACTAGCAGGTACAGGAAGTGATGAAAAGTCATATAATGAAATAGTTGATAGAGCAAAAAAAAGTAAATATGATATATTATTTTTAGGAAAATTAGACCAAAAAAAATTAAGTGAAGAATTTAATAAAGCAGATATATTTGTATTACCATCTTTTTATGAAGGTCTTCCTGTTGTAATATTAGAAGCTATGGCCTGTGGAACAGATGTTATAACTACAGATATTCCAGGCGTTAGAGAGTGGATTGGAGAAAAAATAAATAAATCGGGAAAAATTGAATATGTTTCTTTACCGAATATGCAATCAGTAGGAATACCAAAAGAAGAGGATTTAAATGATTTTGAAGATAGATTATCAAAAACGATAGAAAAAATGATAAATAAAAATTTAGATAAAAAAAATCACAAAAGAGAAATAGATATGTCCGAAAAAACTTGGGATGGATTAGCAAAAAGAATGGAAGATATGATAAATTAAGATAAATATTAAAGTGAATATCAAAAAATAGGATAACGTTAACAAATAAAATGTTAATATTGTTAAATATATGGTACAATTGAAATAAGAAAAAAACTGACTTATATCAGATTGGAGTGATGAGTTATGAAATGGAAAGATTATGCTGAGGATATTAAATTATTTGAAAAATTAGATAAGACAATAAAGCCTTTAACAGTGGAGCAACAAAATAAAAATATAAAAACTTTAATTGCCTATTTTTCAACAGATGTACCAGCAAAAGTCTATAGCTCAAAGGAAGATTTAGAACCAATAGAAAAATTAAAAGCATTATTAGCAGCTTATCCTGTAAAGAAAATAAATCCGGAAATATTATCAATGCTTGAAAATATATTACTTTTAGAAAATGATATAGAAAATGTAGTTGATGGAAAAAGTTTGGAAGAAGTAGAAGAAAAAATAGCTGTATGGAAAGGTGATATAACAAAAATAAAAGTAGATGCTATTGTAAATGATGCAAATAGTACATTACTTGGAAATAGACAGCCATTCCATAAAGGTGTAGATAGTAAAATACATGCATCAGCAGGTCCAAGGCTAAGAGAAGATTGTAATACAATAATAGAAAAACAAGGGCATATTGAATATGCAGGAGATGCAAAAATAACAAGAGCATATTGTTTACCTTCAAAATATGTTGTACATACTGTAGGACCTGTAGTATTAAATGGAAATCCAAGTAAGGAGCATGAAAAACAATTACTTCATTGTTATAAATCAGTATTAAATACTATAAAAGATATAGAAGATATAAAAACAAT
>NZ_JARIBH010000041.1 GCF_029264495.1 Peptacetobacter sp. | reverse complement strand
TAAATAATGAACATAAAAAAGACTGCCATGAGGATGGCAGTCTTTTTATGTGTGATGATATTATTTAATTAAAGTTAAGTAAGCCTATTGGCAAACCGATAAAATATAACATAATCAGATTATATCTGATAATTGTAAAAACGTAAAGAGTAAAATTAAAAAGATTATGTAAAATTCTATAAAATATAAAATTCAGTAACTATTTAATCAAAGTAAAATCATTATTTAAAAGTTTAAAATTATTATCGAATCCTTTAGTCAAATAAATTTTTTTATCTTTAGTTACAAAAATTGCATCAACATCATCAATACTTTCTATAAGTTTTTTACCTTCTTCAAGTCCAAGTGCAAATGCAGAAGTTGAAAGTGCATCGCAATTTATAGATTTATTGGATACAATTGTAACGCTAAGAAGATTATTATCAAAAGGATATCCATTAGAAGGACTTAAAATATGATGATATTTTTTACCATCTTTTTCAACAAATCTTTCATAGACACCAGAGGTAACAATAGATTTATTGTTTACTTTTATACTAGCAAAAGAATCATTTGCATTTTCAAAAGGATTTTTTATACCAATTGTAAAATTTCCTATTGTTTTAATATTTCCACCTAAGTTAATAATAGCTCTATCAACATCTGAAAGTCTTAAATATGATGAAACAGTATCAGCAGCATATCCTTTAGCTATTGCACCTAAATCTATTTTCATATTTTTATTTTTTAAAAATACAGTATATTTTGTATCAGTAGATTCTTTTATTCCGTCATTATTTGTATCTGATTTTATTATTTCTTTTTTCATTTCTATATTTTTGTAATCTACAAGAGAAAGTAAATTATCTATTTCTGATTTTTCAGGAACTCTAGCATCTTTTTTTCCGATTGACCAGAGATTACTTATAGGTCCAATTGTCACATCAAAATTCCCACCAGAAAGTTTTGAATAGTATATAGCATCTTTTATAACTTCATATGTTTCTTCAGAAACTATAGTAGGTTTTATACCAGCATTTTTATTTATTTTAGAAACATCACTTCCTGGAATTTCTGTGCTCATCAAATTGTCTATATTTTGTACAACTTTATCGCATCCAGATAGAATTTTTTCTGCATCTTTTTGATTTTTACCATATATAGTAACAGTATTTACTGTACCGAGATAGTAATTAGTTTTTGAAAATTCTGAGTCCTTATTAGGTCTAAAAATAAGAAAACCTCCAACTAATAAAACAATTAATACGATTATATATGAAGTATATTTTTTCATTCCATATCTCCTTTATTTAAATTTATAGTAGTATATAAAAAATTATGATATGATTAATTATAGCATATATAAAAGCAAAATATTAATGTGAGTAAATATTTTTAAAGAAAGGAAGTAATATGAAAAAGAAAGATTTTATTTTGATAGCGATTGTTGTAATTGTTATTATAGGATTTTTAGGATATACAAAGTTTAAAGATATGAATCAAGAAGTTTCAGTTGTACAAGTTTATAAAGATAATAAATTATATAAAGAAGTCCCTCTTGATTCTGAAGAAGAGTTTACAATAAAAGATGGAAATCACATAAATAAAGTAAGGGTACATGATAGAGGTGTTGAAGTGATTGAAGCAAATTGTCCTGATAAAGTATGTGTTAAAACAGGATTTATAACAAAACCTAGTCAAAATATAGTTTGTATACCTAATAAAGTAAGTATAAAAATAGTTGATAAAAATACTGATGATAAAATAGACGCTATGGTTGAATAATATATAATAAAAAATTTAAAATATAGAAATAGTTAAAAATTTTATGTTTTGAATATTAAATAAAGATAAGGAGAAGTTTTATGAATATATATAATGAAGATAATTTTACAAAAGAATCTTGGAAAGATTTGATAAATACAGATTGGAAGGAGCTTTTATCAGATGAGTTTGATAAAACTTATTTTGTAAAGTTAAATGAATTTTTAAAAGAAGAATATAGAGAACATGAAGTTTTTCCAGAAAGAGAGAAGATATTTGAGGCTTTAAATCATACATCATTTAAAGATACGAAGATTCTTTTACTAGGCCAAGATCCATATCATAATGATGGTCAAGCACATGGACTTGCTTTTTCAGTAAAACCTGATATTAAAATACCACCTTCTTTAAAAAATATATATAAAGAATTAAATTCAGAATATGGATGTTTTATACCTGATAATGGATATCTTATAGATTGGGCAGATCAAGGTGTGCTACTTTTAAATACATCTTTAACAGTAAGAGCACATGAGGCGAATTCTCATAGTAAAAAAGGATGGGAAAAATTTACAGATAGGATAATAGAAATTTTGAATAATAGAGAAGACCCAGTGATATTTATACTGTGGGGAAATAATGCTAAAAAGAAAATAAAACTTATAGATACAGAAAAACATTATATATTAGAGGGAGTACATCCGAGTCCTCTTTCAGCTAGCAGAGGTTTCTTTGGATGCAATCACTTTAAAAAAGCAAATGATATTTTAGAAAATATAGGAAAAGCTAAGATAAACTGGCAAATAAAAAATTTAAAAAATGAAGAACAAATAGAGTTATTTTAAAATTTAAAAAATATAAATATTTTCTAAAAAGTACTTGCAAAATTTAGTTATACATGATATATTATTACTGTTGAAAAAACACGGGAGTGGATGGGTGCTGGTGTGCCCTCTAGTCTTCAAAACTAGTATGAGGGGTTAAGAGCCTCTTAGGTGGGTTCAATTCCCACGCACTCCCGCCAATACAGTATATAATGGAACCTAATTAAAGGTTCCTTTTTTTATACATTTAATAAATTTTTATATTTTATAAAATTTAAGTTAATTTGAGAGCTAAGAATTTGATAAAATAGCATAAATTGATTATATAAATAATTTAGGAGGGAAATTATGCAAGATTGGCAAAAAAGAACAGCTCTAATAGTTGGAGAAGATGGTATAGAAAAGTTAAAAAAATCAAGTGTTATAATATTTGGAGTTGGAGGAGTAGGAGGTTTTGCAGCTGAAGCTATAGCAAGAGCAGGAGTTGGAAATATCACAATAGTCGATTTTGATGATATAGATATAACTAATATAAATAGACAAGTTATAGCACTTCATTCAACTGTCGGAAAATTAAAAGTAGATGCATTTAAAGAAAGACTAAAAGATATAAATCCAGAGATAAATGTAACAGCTATTCCAAAAATGTACACAGTTGAAAATGGAGAGAGTTTACTTGAAGGAGATTATGATTATGTAGTAGATGCAATAGATATGATAACATCTAAAATACATATTATAGAAACTTGCAATAAAAAAGGAATAAATATCATAAGTTCAATGGGTATGGGAAATAAGTTAGATCCAACAAAAATAGAACTTACAGATATATATAAAACAAGTATGTGTCCATTAGCTAGAGTTATGAGAAGAGAACTTAAAAGTAGAGGGATAAAAAAATTAAAGGTTGTATATTCTACAGAAAAAGCTATTGAACCAAAAGAAAAAATAATGAATGGTAAAAAGGTTACAGCAGGTAGTATATCATTTGTTCCATCAGTTGGTGGACTTATAATTGCATCAGCTGTTATAAATGATATTTTAAATAAATAATAAAAATAGGGCTATCAATATTCTAAAATAAAGATAGCCCGTATTTATTATAAAAATATTATTTTTATATTTTTTTATAATAAGATAATATTCATATATTAACGTTACATTAAAATTATTGATGATTACTCTATTATATATTTTCTTTTAGTAAAAAGACCGTCCTTATCACAATAAAAAACTAAAGATCCATTTTTATCAGTTCTATATACTATACAATTATTTTCGCGAAATGTTTCTAAAACACTTCTATGAGGATGACCATAGTCATTATGATATCCACAAGATATTGCAACTGCATTAGGTTTTAATCTTTCAATAAATTCTTTTGTAGATGAGGAAGAACTACCATGATGTCCAGCTTTTAAAAAATCTATATTTGATATATCGTAAGAGGATAAAATATCAGCTTCATTCTCTTTTTCAGCATCACCTGTAAATAAAAAGGTATGTCCATCATAAGTCAATAGAAATACTATAGAATTTAAATTATTTTTATCAGCAACAATAGTAGCTGGTTGTAAAACATCTATTTTTGTATGAGAATCTATTTTCAAAGAATCACCTTTCGACAAAAATTCTATTTTAACATTATTATTTCTGCAACTGTCTATTAAATTATAATATGACTCAGAGTTAGCTTTACAATTAGGCATAAAAAAATTTACTATCTTAAATTTATCTACAATATAATCCATACCGCCAATATGATCTGTATCTGGATGTGTTGCTATTAAAATATCTATACGATGAACACCATTTCTTTTTAAATATGAATAAACAGTATGCTCAGCTTCTTCATCACCAGCATCAACTAATATATTTTTATTAGAAATAGTTTTTATAAGAATACTATCTCCTTGCCCAACATCAATTACATGTACAGAAAAAAGTTTTTCTTTTGAACAAGCAGATGTTGATAATAAGATTAGAATAATTATAAAAAATTTTTTTAGTATATTTTTTCTCATTTTAATCACCTCTGTTAAAATAACTGTTTCAAAATATAATTTTAGGGTAAAATAAAAACATAAAATAATCTTATATTTTAATAATTTACATTTTGATAAATTTGTAGACAAAATATAAAAATAAAATCTTTAAACTAAAAATAAATGTGATATAGATATAGATAAAAATACAGGGAGGATATGTTATGAGTAAGATAGAATTTAAAAATTTAGATATAGAATCATTAGAAAGGTTACAGCCATTTTTTGATATGACAGATTATGACGCTTGTGATTATTGTTTTGCAACAATGTTTATGTGGCGGGATACTTATAAAACGAAATATCATATAGAGGATGACTTCGCTATAGTATTTGGTGAATATGAGGGGGAAATATTCTCAGTACTACCATTAGCAGCAAAAGAAAATGTGAAAAAAGCTATAGATTTTGCTATGGATTATTTTGAAGAAATAGAAAGTAAAGTCTTTTTAAGAGGTATAAATAAAGATATAGTTGATTATGTTCATAATATCTATGGAGATAAATTTGAATATATAGAAGAAAGAGATTTATTTGATTATATATATGATGCAGAATCATTAAGAACATTAGCAGGTAGAAAAAATCAAAAGAAAAGAAATCATATAAATTATTTCTTAAAAGAATATGAAGGTAGATATGAAAGTAGATTATTAGATAGCGATGACTTTGACGATTGCATGAAATTAGTAAAAAAATGGGCTATAAAAAAAGAAGACTCTGATGTGGAAGTTGATGATGGTGAAACTATAGCTATAAAGAAAATATTTGATAACTATGATAAATTAAAAGATAGAGTGAAAGTATTTGGAATATACATAGACAATGAATTACAAGCTTTTAGTATAGGAGAAAGATTAAAACAGAATATGGCTCTTATACATATTGAAAAAGCAAATCCAGATATAAGAGGTCTTTATCCATATATAAATCAAAAATTTTTAGTTGAAGAATTTTCTGATGTAGAATTTGTAAATAGAGAAGAAGACTTAGGAATAGAAGGTCTTAGAAAAGCAAAACTTTCTTATCATCCTATTAAATTTGCTGAAAAATATACAGTTAGAGAAAAATAGGGAGGGTATTATGAATACAAGAATAGCAACAGATAAAGATTATAACCAAATTAGAAAAATTTGGACATATTGCTTTAATGAAGGAAAAGATATAGAAGATTGTTATTTTGAAAATAAATATAGTTATCTAAATACAATTGTATCTGAAATTGAAGGAGAAGTTGTTTCTTCTATTCATTTAAATCAGCATACTATAAAATTAAATGACAAAGAAGAAAAAGTATCATATGTTGTAGGAGTATCGACATTACCAGAAGCTAGAGGTAAAGGTATCATGAAGAATATGATGAGTTTTGCTCTTGAAGAAATGTATAATAGAAATCAAAATGTTGCTATTCTTATGCCCATTGACTTTAGATTATATAGAAAATTTGGGTTTGAAAATTGCTATGATATGATTGAACAAAAAATAAATATAAATGATTTATCTAATTTTAGATTAAATAGAAATTTTAAAAAAGCAAAAATTTCAGATATAGAAACACTTATAGATATATATAGTAAATCAAACAAGAGATTAAATGGTTATGCTTTAAGAGATGAAAAAAGATATAAAAATTTATTCAAAGAAGTAGAGGCAGATAATTCACAAATATATATTTCTTATGATGATAATATGGCTAATGATGGATATTTAGTATATTCAATAAGTGATAATAAAATTTTTGTTAGAGAAATTTACTTTACTAATACAGAGTCATTAAAATCAATGTTAGCTTTTTTATACAATCATAATACACAGTGTGAAAAAGTAATTATAATGGAAGATATAAGAAATATATTAAATTCTATTTTATCAAATCCAAAAACATCTGAGAGTGTATTAAAACCATTTATGATGGGAAGAATTATAAATATGTATAATTGTTTAAAAAATATAGATATTTATAATAAAGATTTTTCTGGTATTATTATATCGATAAAAGATGAGTATATAATCAATAATACAGGAAACTATCATTTAGAATTTAAATCAGGTAAATATGAATTAAATAAAAGTGAGTATGATCCTAAAAAGTCTGATATAGATCTTAATATAAATCAAATGTCTCAATTAATTTTTGGTTATAAAGATATAGAAGATATATTAGAAATAGAAAATAAAGAAATAAAAGAAACAGAACTATATACTTTAAAAAATCTATTTATAAAGAAAAAAAATCATATAAATGAATATGATTAATATCATAATAAGGTATAAATACTTATTGAAAAGTATGATAATACATTAATAATTAACAACTATACATAAAATTAAAAAAAATAAAATATAAAAAGATACTACTTATTTTAGTAGTATCTTTTTATATTTTAAGCTATTACTTGTTATCTATTTTTAAGGTTTTAGATACTTTTTCTCCAATAAAATAGGCAAAAAATATTTTTATAAGGTCTGGTATTACAAAAGGTATTACACACATTTTGAGTGCAGAAGTGAAATTTATAGAACCATTAGGTCCAATAAATACTTTAACAAACCAAAGAGTTCCAAAAATATAACATAGTATTAAGCCGAATATAGATAGTAGAAAGAAACCTAATTTATTTTTATAAAATAAATTTTCAAAAATCCATATCACTAAAGATGTCAAAATGAATCCGACAATATATCCACCTGTAGGTCCTGCTAATGCAGCAAATCCGCTCTTAAAACCAGCAAATACGGGTAGACCTAAAATACCAAGAAAAATATAAATAAGTATTGAAAGAGTTCCTAATTTACCACCTAAAATTTTTAAAGTTAGAAAGATTCCAAAAGTTTGTAATGTAAATGGTATTGCCATTGGAATAGATATCCAAGAACAAATAATAATTATTACAGAACAAAGAGAAACATAAATTAATTCTTTAGATTTAATATTCATAATTTTACCTCTTTTCTTTTAATATATTTTTAAGGATATATTAAAAATACATTAATGTCAACCTAAAAACAAAAATGTAAACTTAAATACCGATTTGAAATAACTTTTAGTGTATTGTAAAAAATATAAATATTAACTTAAGACTTAAGATAAGAGTTAGGAATATTTTAGAAAATATATGGATAATATAAATTTATATAAATATTTTATATGAAAGTTAAGAGGTGAGTTTATATTGCTTGAAATAAAAAAAAGAAATTTTATAGAGAAAGTTAACATATTTTTCTTGAGAAGGCCAACAATTTTTTTATTTTTAATTATAGCTACAATAAGTATTTTGTATACAAATAAAGGAATAAAAGATTGTTTTAAAGAAGAAAATATCAATATTACAGGAGTTGTAATGTATAAAAAGGAAAAGGATAGATATAATCAATATAGAGTAGGAAAAAGTATAGTCAACGATTATTCAAAAAATTCAAATATAAAGACAGGGGATATTATAAAAGTTGTTGGTAAAAATAAACCATTATCAAATATGAAATTTGAAGATTTTTATTATGGAAGATATTTAAAAAGTACAGGAATTGAAAATTACTGTAATATGTATAAATATAAAAAAATAGGGATAAATAAAAAATACGAATTAATAGGAAATATAAGAAGATATATAAGAGAGACAAATAGATACTTATATAAAGATAAATCAGATTTTTTAAATTCTATGCTAATAGGAGAAAAAGAGCTTATAAAAGATGAAGATAAAAGAATGTTTTCTAGGACAGGAATTAGTCATATAATAGCTATTTCAGGGTTGCATGTTAGTATTTTATGTGCATTTATAGGTTTTCTAGGAAGAAGGATAAATATAACATTTAATATGATTATTTTAAATTTAGTACTCTATCTATATATATACATTGCAGGAGGAAGTCCATCTATAATAAGAGCTGTTTTATCATCAGTATTTTCTAACATAGCGTTTTTTATAGACAGAAGAAAGGATGGAGTAACAACACTTATGATAATAGCTTCTGCAATGATTATTTACAATCCATTTATTTTATATAATATCAGTTTTCAACTGAGTTTTTTAGCTACATTTTCAATTGTATATTTTTATCCAATAATAAATAAAAAAATTAAATTATCAATAGTATCAATTACAATTGCTGCAAATATAATGACTATGCCAATAATAATATATAATTTTAAAGGAATATCACTTTTATCTTTAATAAGTAATATAATGGTTGTTCCATTCATCTCGCTTGTAATATACTTAGATATAATTAGTTTAGTTATATTTAATCTATTTCCATTTATATCAGTATTAATTTCTCTTTTTAATTCTAGTATTATATCGTATATACATTTTATATTAGAAAAAATTGATGAAATATGGTTTTCATATATAAGATTTACTCAATTAGACTTTAGTTTTCTTATAATTTATTATATAATAATTAGTCTAGGTATAATTTATTATGAAATAAAAGTCGTAGAGGAGCAACGAAATGAATTACAAGGATATTATCGGGGGAATGAAAGAAAATAATTTTGAAAGGGTATATCTTCTATATGGAAAAGAATACTATCTTTTAGAAAATTTAATAAGTACTTTAAAATCGGGTTTAAATGAGAGTATGCTAGATTTTAACTTTGATATTATAGATGGAAAAGAAGTACAATTAGATCAACTTCTTAGTTCTATTGAAACATTTCCTTTTATGGATGATAGAAAAGTTGTAATAGTTAAAGATTTTGAGATTTTAACAGGGAATAAGAAAAATTTTAGTGATACAGATGAGAAATATTTAATTGAAAAACTTGATAATATACCAGAATCTACTGTACTAGCATTTGTTGTTTATGGCGATGTAGATAAAAGAAAATCTATTTACAAAAAAATTAATAAAGTTGGAAAAGTATGTGAATGTAAAAAATTAGAAGGAATGGATTTATTTTCTTGGGTAAAAAGAGGTTTTCTAAAATTAAATGTTGAAATTGAAAATGCTACAATTGCTTATTTTATAGAACAATTAGGATATAAAGAAAAAAATAGTGAAATGACATTATCAGATGTTAAAAATGAAATATTTAAAATAGCATCATATACTGGAGAAAATAATCTTGTAACAAATGATATAATAGAAAGATTATCCCCAAGAAAAATAGAAAATAATGTTTTTAAAATGGTAGATAATATTGGAATGAAAAGAGCAGATATAGCGCTTAAGATATTCAAAGATATGATACTTGATGGAGAATCTCCATTAAAAATAATGGCGTTAATCGCTAGACAGTTTAGAATTATTTTGAAAGTGAAAGATATGCAAAATGAAAATATGAAATTTAAAGAAATTGCGTCATCTTTAGGACTACAAGAGTTTGTTGTGAAGAATGCATCAAGACAAGGAGCTAATTTTTCAGAAGATATTTTAACGGAAATTATAAACTATATATTAGAGAGTGAATTTAAAATAAAAAATGGGCTTATAGGAGATGAAATAGCAATAGAAGTTCTTATAAGTAAATATTGTAAATAAAAAGATTGTAGATGAAATTATAATAAAAATTTAATAAAACAATACAATAAAAGGTTTTTATAGATTTTCTATAAAAACCTTTTATTGTATTTAGAAAAAGTAGCATCATAGAACGTTTAAAAACGTTCGTGCGATAGAACCATTCCTTTTTATATTTAGAAAAATTAAAGCAAATTGAAGAATTTAAATCTAATATAAAAACAGAATTTAATTTACTTATTAAATAAATTAAAAAATATTAAAATAAATAAAATAAAAAGCCCTTTTATAAAATAAAAGGGCTTTTACTCCCTAGCGAACGGGAGTATATATATATAATTAAAGCGGCAATTAAGCGTTCATACCGTTTAATTTCTGAGCTAATTTAGCTACTTTTCTAGATGCAGCGTTTTTATGTAAAGTTCCTTTAGAAGCTACCTGATATATTCTTTTCTGTGCGTACTGGAATCTAGCTTTAGCTTCTTCAACGTTTCCTGCTGCAACTGCTTCATCAAATCTTCTTATAGCAGTTTTTATCTGAGATTTTCTAACTCTGTTTAAAGCAGTTTTCTTTTCTATAACACTTATTCTTTTTTTAGCTGATTTTATGTTTGCCATTCTTTTCACCTCCTACAATAACTTTATTAAATAATCACTCATCGTCAACATATTAGATTTTAACAGAATTATAATTAAAAATCAAGGATAATATTTATTTATTTTAATAATATTTTTTTGACTTGAAAATTAAATTATATTTATCTGCAAAATTATAGCTAGTTATAAATTATACTATCATAATATAAAAAAAGCAATTATTATTTTTGAGAAAAAGAATTAAATAAACGTATAATTATTCAAAGATACAATTAGTTTTTATTTACAGAAGTTAGTATATAAAGTAAAATAAAAGGTATGATATAAAAGTATAATTATGTCTTTTTGTACATACTTGAAGATATATTTACTTTTAAAATGGAGATTGCGAATAAAAAGGAGGAATTTAATTGTCAAGTAGACAGAGTAGAACAAGAAATTTTAGTATAATTGCACATATAGACCACGGAAAATCTACTTTAGCCGATAGATTAATACAGACTACAGGTCTTGTAAGTGAAAGAGATATGAAATCTCAACTTCTTGATAATATGGATCTTGAAAGAGAAAGAGGAATAACTATCAAGCTACAAAATGTTAGACTTAAATATATAGCAAAAGATGGAGAAGAATACTATTTAAATTTAATAGATACTCCAGGACATGTCGATTTTAACTATGAAGTATCTAGAAGTTTGGCAGCTTGTGAAGGTGCACTTTTAGTTGTAGATGCAGCACAAGGAGTTGAAGCACAGACTTTAGCAAATGTTTATTTAGCATTAGATCAGGATTTAGAAATACTTCCAGTAATTAATAAAATAGATTTACCTAGTGCTAGACCAGATGAAGTTAAAGCAGAGATAGAAGATTATATAGGTTTAGACGCATCTGATGCACCTCTTATATCTGCTAAAAATGGAATAAATATAGAAGATGTACTAGAAGGTATAGTAAATCATGTACCAGCACCTAAAGGAGATGCTGAAGCTCCATTAAAAGCACTTATATTTGACTCTTATTATGATGCATATAAAGGAGTAATAGCATATGTAAGAGTATTTGAAGGTACAGTTAAAAAAGGTATGACAATCGAAATGATGAATACTAAGAAGAAATTTGAAGTAACAGAAGTAGGAGTAATGGCTCCAAATCCAGCAGAATTACCAGAATTATCAGCAGGAGATGTTGGATATATTGCAGCGAGTATAAAAGATATAAGAAGTTGTCGTGTTGGGGATACTATAACAGATGCAAATAATATGACAGAAGAAGCTCTTCCAGGATATAAAAAAGCTACACCAATGGTTTATTGTGGAATATATCCAGGAGAAGGTGAAAAATATGAAAATGTAAGAGATGCTCTTGAAAAATTACAAGTAAATGATGCAGCATTAGAATTTGAAGCGGAAACATCAGCAGCTTTAGGATTTGGATTTAGATGTGGTTTCTTAGGTCTTTTACATATGGAGATAATGCAAGAAAGATTAGAAAGAGAGTTTGATCTTAACATAGTAACAACTGCACCATCTGTTATATATAGAGTTACAAAAACTGATGGAGAGGTTGTAATGATACAAAACCCAGCAAATCTTCCAGAACCTGCAGAAATTCAAATGATAGAAGAACCTATTGTAAAAGGTGATATAATAGTTCCAAAAGATTTTGTAGGAGCTGTTATGGAGCTTTGTCAAGAAAGAAGAGGAACTATGCACAATATGGAATATATTGATGATAGAAGGGTTATGCTTCATTATGATTTACCTCTAAATGAAGTTATATATGATTTCTTTGATGCTTTAAAATCTAGAACAAGAGGATATGGTTCTTTAGATTATGAAATGAAAGGATATGTACCTTCTAAGCTAGTTAAGCTTGATATTCTTATAAATAAAGAACAAGTTGATGCACTTAGTTTTATAATACATGAAACAAAAGCCTTTGTAAGAGGAAAAGCTATGTGTGAAAAATTAAAAAATGAAATACCAAGACATCAATTTGCAGTTCCAATACAGGCAGCAGTTGGAAATAAAGTAATAGCTAGAGAAACAATAAGTGCTCTTAGAAAAGACGTTCTTGCAAAATGCTACGGAGGAGATATTTCTCGTAAAAGAAAACTTCTTGAAAAACAAAAAGAAGGTAAAAAGAGAATGCGTCAAATTGGTAGTGTTGAAGTTCCACAAAAAGCATTTATGTCAGTTCTTAAACTTGATGACTAATGAAAATATAAAAGGTTGTTGTATTATAAAGGTACAGCAACCTTTTTTTGCAAAATTAAAAATAAATTTTAATATTAAGAAAGTTATTATCAGATATTATATTTATATATAATTTTATATAAAAATGAGGAAGTGATTATTTGATTAAATTACCTGAAGATGTTATATACATAATAAATGAAATAGAAAAAAATGGGTTTGAAGCATTTGCAGTAGGAGGATGTATAAGAGATAGTCTTTTGGGAAAAACTCCAAATGATTGGGATATAACAACATCAGCAAAACCTAAAGATATTATACATATGTTTGATAATACTATAGAGACAGGGATAGAACATGGAACTGTAACTGTTATAATAGATAAAAAACAATATGAAATAACTACATATAGGATTGATGGAGAGTATACTGATGGGAGACATCCTGATAATGTTGAATTTACTAATTGCATAAAAGATGATTTATCTAGAAGAGATTTCACAATAAATGCAATGGCATATAATAATACAAATGGACTTGTAGATGAATTTGAAGGAATTTTAGATTTGAAAAGAAGAATCATTAAATGTGTTGGAAATCCACAAAAAAGATTTCAAGAAGATGCACTTAGAATGATGAGGGCTATAAGGTTTTCTGCACAGTTAGATTTTTTAATAGAAAAAGAGACTTTTAATGCTATAGAAGATATGTCAGATACAATAGATGCAGTGTCTATGGAAAGAATAAATGTCGAATTTACCAAAACTCTTATGTCAGATTCTAGAAAAATATCATTATATGAAGAAAGTGGCATATTAAGAAAAATAATACCAGAAATTTATTCTAATCGAGAAATTGATTATTTAAAATTAATAAGACTTGGAATAGAATGTAGTAACCTATGTCAAAAAAAATTATACACTAGATTAGCTGCTTTTTTTGTTTATATAAACGAATATATAAATGTTGAAAATATAAAAAAAATATTAAAAAGAATGAAATATGATAATAAGAGTATAGAGAAAACATGTAAATTATTAGAATTTAGTAAAAAAAATATAACTGATAATAAAGAAGAAATAAAATACATACTTATGAAAATTGGTGATATTGAATTAGTAAAAAGTCTTGTAGATTTGAAAAGAGCTGAAGTAAAATCATATTTAATAGAAGATAAAAAAACTAATAAAGACAATGTAACAGATATATTAGAAGTATTTACAGAGGAATCTCTAGAAGTATTGGATAGAGTAGAAAAAATTTTAAAAGAAGTTGTAGATAAAAAAGAATGCTTTAGCTTAAAAGAATTAGAAATAAGTGGAAAAGATTTAATAAAAATGGGAATAAAACCAGGAAAAGATATAGGTAAAATATTAGATAAGATATTAATGGAAGTTATAAAAAACCCTGATATAAATAAAAAAGAAATATTGATAGAAATGGTTAAAAATATTAAATAATTTTTTGAAAAATTAGAAAAATTTGTTTATAAAATTTATAATATGGGTATATAATATATATAACAAAATTAAAAATCGACTTTTAAATATCTCGTCGATAGAAGGAGTGTATAATATGATGGACTATAAGAATTTAATAATAAACTCAAAATCAGTAAGAAGTTTCAAAGAAAAAGAAGTTGAACAAAGATATTTTGATGAAATAAAAAGATATATAGAAACATCAAAAGTTTTAGTTCCTGGAATAGAAACAGAACTTAATTTCTTTGATAAAGAAGAAGTATTTGATAAAATAGAAGGTTTAGCTGGGTATAATGGATTTCTTATAGATGCGCCTCATTATATGTTCTTACTTTCAGATAAAGATGATAATTATATAGAAAATGCTGGATATATAGCAGAAAATGCAAGATTAAAAGCAGGAGAATTTAAAATAGATTCATGCTGGATAACATTTAAAGATGGTAAAAAAATAATAGATAGTGTTGGAATAAATACAGATAAAGAATTAGTAGCTTTAGTAGCATTTGGATATGCTGAAGAAGCAAGTAAAAAAATGTTAAAAGCAACAAAAACTGGAGAAAATTATTCTCAATCAGAAATGGAAAAGGCATTATCAGAACCAGCATCAGATAGAAAAGCCATAGAAGAAATAGTATTTATGAATAAATGGGGTGAATCAGCTGATATAGAAGAATTAGAAACAAGAGCTCTTTTAGATGCATTTTCATATGCTAGATTAGCACCATCAGCACTTAATATACAACCATGGAGATTTATTGTTGATGGAGGTAAAGTAGTACTTGCAGTAGATAAAGACGCTTTAGAATCTGAATATGAAGGAAAAATAGCATCAGGAATAGTAATGCTATACTTCGGATTAATAGTTGATACAACACTAATGGACTCTAAATGGATATTTGATATTGATCAAAAAGAATATAATATACCAGAAGAATATAGAGTGGTTGGATATTGTAATATATAAAAAAATAGATTAATATATCTATATGAATAAATAATATAAAAGGACAGGATATCCTGTCCTTTTATATTTTAAGAATGGAGATAAAAATATGTTTGGAATCTATATACACATACCGTTTTGTGTAAAAAAATGTAAATACTGTGATTTTAATTCTTTTAATATGAATTTAAATGAAAAAAAAATATATTTAGAAGATTTAAAGAAAGAAATAGAAATGTATTCAAGTGATTATAAAAATAAAAAAATTGATACAATATTTTTTGGAGGTGGAACTCCAAGTATACTAACAAGTAAAGAAATAGAAGATTTAATGAGAATATTAAAAGAAAAATTTGATTTTTCTAAAGAAGTAGAAATAACAATGGAATGTAATCCAGGAACTATTGATAGAGAAAAATTACAAACTATGAAAATAAATGGAATAAATAGACTGAGTATAGGTCTTCAAGCAGTTCAAAATAGTCATTTAAAATATATTGGAAGAATACATACATATGAAGAGTTTGAAAAAAATTTTAAAGAAGCGAGAACTATAGGATTTGATAATATAAATATAGATTTAATGTTTGACTTGCCAAATCAGACAGAAGATGATTGGAAAGAAAGTTTGAAGAAAGTAGTTAAATTAAATCCAGAACATATTTCAGCATATTCACTTATATTAGAAGAAGGAACAGAACTTTTTGAAATGTATAATAGAGAAGAATTTTCTTTAATGGACGAAAATAAAGATATGGATATGTATGAATATACAATAAATTATTTAAGAGAAAATGGATATAATCAATATGAGATATCTAATTATGCAAAAAAAGATAAAGAGTGTAAGCATAATATAATATATTGGAAGTGTGAAAATTATATTGGATTAGGAGCAGGTGCTTCTGGATATTTGGGTAAAGAAAGATATACAAATGAAATGAATTTGTCTGATTATCACAAAAAAACATATAATAACCAAAAACCAATAATGAGTATAGAAATGCTTTCTGAAGAAGAAATGATAGAAGAAAAAGTATTTATGAATCTTAGAATGAACGAAGGAATAAATAGAAAAGAATTTAAAGAAAAATTTGGAATAGATTTTTATGAAAAATATAAAAATAAAATAGATACTTTAAAAGAAAGAAATTTATTAACTATAGATGATATTTCTATAAAATTAACTCAAAAAGGTAGAGAAATATCAAATAATGTATTTTTAGAAATTTTATCTTAAAAAATTAGCACTCTATACACTTGGTGGACAAAAATAAATATAAATAAAATAAAAACAAGTTATATTCTAAAAGAGGTTCGATTTCAGTGGAGATTGAACTTCTTTTTTTATTATAAAAAATACTTTTAAAAACTTTTATAAAATATGTTGACAAAATATATCAACGGTGATATAAAATAAGTATAAGCTTTTTAGCACTCTTAAAAGATGAGTGCTAATAAAGTAAGAAGGTGATTAATTTGGAATTGAATGAAAGAAAACTAAATATACTTAAAGCGATAGTTAAAGACTATATTGATACAGCAGAAGCTATAGGTTCTAGAACAATTTCAAAAAAACATGATTTTGGAGTAAGTGCAGCCACGATAAGAAATGAAATGGCGGATTTGGAAGAGTTAGGATATTTAATACAGCCCTATACATCTGCAGGAAGAGTACCTTCAGTAAAAGGGTATAGATTATATGTAGATTCTTTAATGAGTAAAGATGAATTAACTGACGAAGAAAAGTTATCTATAGAAAATTGTATGAAAGAAAATATAGATAATATAAGCACTTTGATCCATGAAACATCAAAAATGTTATCTAAATTAACAAATTATACTACGGTTGCTATTACAAAAAGTATAACTAATAATATAATAAAATATATACAATTAGTTAATTTAAATGAAAATGAGATTTTAATTATCGTAGTATTTGAAAAAGGAAATGTAAAAAAAGCAAATATAAGGCTAAATACAAATGTAGAACAAGCTAAATTAAATATTATTTCAGATAGCTTGACAAAGAGAATGGCTGGAAAAAGTCTTTCAGATTTAGATGAAAACTTTATATCATATGTAAAGTATCAAATAGGAGAGTTTTCAGTAGTTGTTGATGAGTTAATAAATATTTTAAATGGCAACTATTCTGATGATGACTATTCATTATCATTAAGTGGAGCTACAAATATTTTAAATTATCCAGAGTTTAATGACATTATAAAAGCTAGAGATTTTTTAAATCTAGTTGAAGAAAAAGATAGTGTTGCAGATTTAATTAAGCAAAAAGGTATACAAAAAGATAATTTAAATATTTTAATAGGAAATGATGAAGAAAATGGTCTTGGAAAAGATTGTAGTATTGTTACAGCTACATATAATGTAGATGACAATACATTAGGAAAAATAAGCTTTATAGGACCAACGAGAATGGATTATGCTAGAATATGTTCTATAATTAATTATATGAGCATTTTACTAAATAAAAAGAAATAATACAGCATATTTTGCTGGTTGACTGAGAGGTGTATGTCTTGGAAAAGAATAATTGTAAAAATGAAGAAACGAAAGAAACTAAATCAACAGAAGATGTCGAAGAAGTAAAAGTTTCTTGTGAAGAGACAGAAGGTGAAACTGAAAACGTAACAGATATAAACGATAAGATTGAAGAAAAAAAATTAAAAGATGAAATAGCTGATATGAATGATAAATATCAGAGACTTCAAGCAGAATATGCAAACTATAGAAGAAGAACAAATGAGGAAAAAGAAACAATTGGAATATTTGCAAATCAGAAAATAATGTCTGAACTTATTCCAGTTATAGATAATATGGAAAGAGCTCTTGATTCTAATAGTGATAAAGAAAGTCAAGTATATAAAGGTGTAGAATTAGTACATAAACAGCTTTTAGATGCATTAGCTAAATTTGGTTTAAGTGAAATAGAAGCTGAAGGATGTGATTTTGATCCGAATGTACATCAAGCTGTAATGCAAGAAAACATAGAAGGTGTAGAACCAAACAAAGTTGTTATGGTATTACAAAAAGGATATAAATTAAACGACAAAGTTGTAAGAGCAACTATGGTAAAAGTTTCTTGTTAATTAAAGATATCAAAATAAATTAAGATAAATGAAAATAGAATATGATTTGTAAATCATAAAGGGGGAAATTAAAATGGCAAAAGTAATAGGTATAGACTTAGGTACAACAAATTCATGTGTAGCAGTATTAGAAGGTGGAGAACCACAGATAATACCAAATTCAGAAGGTATGAGAACTACTCCATCAGTAGTAGCATTTACTAAAGATGGTGAAAGAATGGTTGGAGAACCTGCTAAAAGACAGGCAGTAACAAATGCAGATAGAACTATAAGTTCAATAAAAACTCACATGGGTACAGATTACAAAGTAAATATAGATGGAAAAGATTATTCTCCACAGGAAATATCAGCTATAATACTTCAGAAATTAAAAGCTGATGCAGAAGCTTACTTAGGAGAAAAAGTATCAGAAGCTGTTATAACAGTTCCAGCATACTTTACAGATGCTCAGAGACAAGCTACTAAAGATGCAGGTAGAATAGCTGGTCTTGAAGTTAAAAGAATAATAAATGAACCAACAGCAGCATCATTAGCTTATGGTATGGATAAATTAGATCAAGATAAAAAAATATTAGTATTTGACTTAGGTGGAGGAACATTTGACGTTTCATTACTTGAAATAGGAGATGGAACATTCGAAGTTTTAGCTACAGCTGGTAACAACAGATTAGGTGGAGATGATTTTGATAAAGTTGTAATAGATTACTTAGCAGAAGAATTCAAAAAATCTGAAGGTGTAGATTTAAGAAATGATAATATGGCTCTTCAAAGATTAAAAGAAGCTGCTGAAAAAGCTAAAAAAGAATTATCTTCTACAATGAGTACTAATATAAATCTTCCATTCATAACAGCTACAGCAGAAGGACCAAAACATTTAAATGTAGATTTATCAAGAGCTAAATTTGAAGAATTAACAGCAGGATTAGTTGAAAAAACTATGGAACCAATGAAAAGAGCTATATCAGATGCAGGAATATCAGTTTCTGAAATAGATGATGTATTATTAGTTGGTGGTTCTACAAGAATACCAGCAGTTCAAGAAGCTGTTAAAAAATTCATAGGAAAAGATCCTCATAAAGGTATAAATCCAGATGAATGTGTTGCAGCAGGTGCTTCTATACAGGCAGGTGTATTAACAGGAGAAGTTAATGATTTATTATTACTAGATGTAACTCCATTATCATTAGGTATAGAAACATTAGGAAATGTATTTACTAAAATAATAGAAAGAAATACAACAATACCAACTAAAAAATCACAGGTATTCTCAACTGCAGCAGATAACCAAACAGCTGTTGATATACATGTACTTCAGGGTGAAAGAAGTATGGCATATGACAATACTACATTAGGTAGATTCCAGTTAACTGATATACCACCAGCAATGAGAGGAATCCCTCAGATAGAAGTTACTTTTGATATAGATGCTAATGGTATAGTACATGTTACAGCTAAAGATTTAGGAACAGGAAAAGAACAGAAAATAACTATAACTTCTAATACTAACTTATCAGAAGAAGAAATAGAAAGAAAAGTTAAAGAAGCTGAAATGAATGCAGAAGCAGATAAAGCTAAAAAAGATAAAATAGAAGCAGTTAACCAAGCTGAATCAACAGTATATCAGACAGAAAAAACTTTAAAAGAAGTAGAAGATAAAATAAGTGCTGATGATAAAGCTGAAATAGAAAAAGCTATAGCTGATGTAAAAGCAGCTAAAGATAAAGAAGATGCAACAGCTGAAGAAATAAAATCATCTATAGATAACTTAATGCAGAAATTCCAAAAAGTATCTGAAGTAATGTATCAGCAGGCACAGCAACAAGCAAACGCTGAACAGGCTAACGAAGGATCAACTTCAAATGATGACAATGTATTTGATGCAGACTTCAAAGAAGTAGATGAAGATAAATAATATCTAACTTTTAATATTAAAAATAAACTAAATGTGATTATTCCAGGAAAAACAACTATATGACTTGTAATTGACCTGTGAATAAAGTAAGATATTAAAGTAGAATTAATAAAGTAGAGATAATAGCTTGTAGTTTTTAATATTCTACAAGCTATTATTTTATTAAAAGATATATTTTAGTAATGGAAAAGGCGGTGTCACAGGTTGAGTACTAAAAGAGACTATTATGAACTGCTGGGTGTTGAAAAGACAGCAACAGCTCAAGAAATAAAAAAAGCATATAGAAAATTAGCTATGAAATATCATCCGGATAGAAATCCTGGTGATAAAGAAGCAGAAGAAAAATTTAAAGAAATAAATGAAGCATATGAAGTTCTTTCAGATGAAGAAAAGAGAAAAATGTATGACCAATTTGGACATGATGGAGTAAATGGTCAAGGTGGCTTTGGAGGTCAAGGCGGTTTTGGTGGCTTTAACCAAGGTGATTTTGGCGGTTTTGGTGGCTTTGAAGATATATTTGGAGATATATTTGGCTTTGGAGGTGGTTCTAGTTCAAGAAGAAGAGGGCCAGTTAGAGGAGCAGATATAAGACAAAGAGTAAGAGTAACATTTGAAGAAGCTGCAAAAGGTGTTAAAAAAGAAATAAAAGTAACTAGAAGAGAAGAATGTAGTGACTGTAATGGTAGTGGTGCAAAACCTGGAACATCTAAAAAAACTTGTCCAAACTGTAATGGTACAGGAACAGTTAGAAGCGTACAAAGAACACCATTTGGTAATATAGCTAGTACTAAAACTTGTCCAAATTGTAATGGTAGTGGAGAAATAATAGAAACACCTTGTTCTAAATGTAAAGGAACTGGTAGTGTAAGAAAAACTAAGACTATAGAAATAGATATACCAGCTGGTATAGATGATGGTCAGATGATAAAATTATCAGGTCAGGGAGAATTTGGAGAAAAAGGAGCACCTAGAGGTGATTTATATATAATAGTAGAAGTAATGCCTCATGAAATATTTACAAGAGATGGATATGATATATACATAGATATGCCAATAACATTTGTACAAGCAGCTCTTGGTGATGAAATAGAAGTTCCTACTCTTGATGGTAAAGTTAAATATAGTATTCCTGAAGGAACTCAAACTGGATCGGTATTTAGACTTAGAGATAGAGGAATAAAACGTATTAGAGGAAATTCTAGAGGTGATCAGTACGTAAAAGTTACAGTAGAAGTTCCTAGAAAATTATCTGAAAAACAAAAAGAATTATTAAGAGAATTTGCTGGAGAATGTGGGTCGGGCGAACACGAGAAAAAAGAAACATTCGGCGAAAAAATAGATAAATTATTTGGTAAAAAGAAAAAATAATAATAATATTTTATAAATTAGTATTATTATGTATTGTAATAAATAGCATAGTGAGAATAACTTTTAAAAATTACTCTTACTATGCTTTTATTTTATTGTAAATTACTTGAATTATTAATATAATAATGTTATTTTTTAATATGGAAATTATCATTAGAAGAGGAGAAAAAATGGATAAAAAAATAAAAATTAATTGGAATGAAGTCAGTAAATTTATTATTACAACATTAATTATATTCACTTTGAAATATTTCTTAGTTAATGTTGTAAATATTGAATTTAGAGAAAATGAAACTTTAAGTATGGGTGGAGTTATAATAGGAATAGTTTTTGTATCTATGCTACTTGAATATTTAAAAGGATTTACAATAATAGGTAAGGGTGATGGAAAAGGAAATAGTATAATATTAGGAATAGGTGTAGGTATATTTGCAGACTCTTTTATTAAGTTAGCTGTATCTATTTTGATTGTATCAATTCTATTTGCACTACTTAATTATGTTTTAGAAGAAAAAAGAGAAAAAGAAAGAGCAAAAAAAGAAGAAAGAAAAAAATTAAATAAAAAAAAGAAAAAGAAAAAAAGATAATATAAATATTTATTAATTAAAATTTGACTTATAAATAATATGATATAATAGAAAGTAATAAAAATTATAATTGATTTGATGCGGAACAAATTAGGAGGAGAAAATATGGGAAATTGGATAGAAATAACAATTAGAACAACAACAGAAGCAGTTGAAGCAATAACAAATATACTATATGAAAATGGTGCTGCTGGAGCTATGATAGAAGATCCAAAAGATTTTAATTTCCAGAAAAAAAATGAATATGATTGGGATTATGTTGAAGAAGAAGTTTTTAATAAAAGTGGAGAAGATTGTGTAAAAATAAAAACTTATGTATCTGAAGAAAAAAATGTTATAGAATTTGTAGAAAATATAAAACATAGGATATCAACACTTAAAGATTTTGGAATAGATCCAGGAGAAGGAAGTGTATCTATGGATACTGTAAATGAGGCAGATTGGGCTAATAACTGGAAAAAATATTATAAACCAACTAAAGTAGGAGAAAAAATAGTTATAAAACCATCTTGGGAAGATTATAAAGCAAATGAAGATGAGATAGTGATAGAATTAGATCCTGGTATGGCTTTTGGAACAGGAACACACGAAACTACAAGTATGTGTATATGCCAATTAGAAAAATATGTATCACCTGATTCAAAAGTATTCGATATAGGCTGTGGAAGTGGAATATTAGCAATAGCAGCAGCTAAATTAGGTGCTAAAGATGTTACAGCTGTAGATTTAGATGAGGTAGCAGTTGAAGTAGCAAAAGAAAATGTAAAAGAAAGTAATGTAGAAGAAAATGTTACTGTTCTTCATGGAAATTTAACAGATGTAATACATGATAAAGCCGATGTAGTGGTAGCAAATATAATTGCAGATATTATAAAAATACTTGCAAAAGATGTTCAACAATTTATGAAAGATGATGCTATATTTATATCTTCAGGAATAATACTTGCAAAAATAGATGAAGTTGTAGAAAGTCTTGAAGAAAATGGATTTGAAATTGTAGAAGTGATTAGAAAAGGAGAATGGTCAGCAATAGTATCTAAAATAAGAAAATAAATTAAAATTTGTTTGATGAGGGATATTATTATGGATTGGACATGGACTATGGATAGATTTTTTGTAAATAAAAATAATATAGACTTAGAAAAAAATACATGCATAATAGATGGTGAAGATGTAAAGCATATAACAAAAGTTCTTAGATATAGAGAAGGTGAAAAAATAGAAATTTGTGATGGCGAAGATAATGAATATATCGGTGAAATAATATCTATGTCTAAAGAAGAAGTGAATTTAAATATAATAGATAAAAGAAATATAAAAAGAGAATCAAACTTAAAAGTGAGAATATATCAAGGAATGCCAAAAGGTCCTAAAATGGAATATATTCTTCAAAAACTTACAGAAGTAGGTACTGATGAAATTATATTAGTCGATACTAAAAGAAGTGTTGCTAAAATAGATAATAAAAAAGAAGATAAAAAATTTGAAAGATGGGAAAGAATTATCTATGAAGCTGCAAAACAATCTAAAAGAGGAAAGATACCTAAACTAAAAGGAATACTAAGTTTTAAAGAAGCCTTAGAAGATATGCAAAGAAATGAATACAATATATGCCCTTATGAAGATGAAAAAAATACGCCTTTAGTAAAAGAAATAAGAGGTTTAAATATAGAAAGTATAGGTATATTTATAGGACCTGAAGGAGGAATTGCAGAAGAAGAAATAGATGCTCTTAAAGAAAATGGTTCAAAAATAGTTACACTTGGACCTAGAATACTTAGAACAGAGACAGCATCTACAATAGCTTCAGCACTTGTACAGTATGAATTAGGAGATTTAGGAGGAGAAATATAAGTGAAAAAAGTTGCTTTTTATACACTTGGTTGCAAAGTTAATCAGTATGAAACAGAAGCTATGATAGAGCTATTTGAAAATAATGGATATGAACATGTACCAAGTGAAGAATATGCAGATGTTTATGTTATAAACACTTGCACAGTAACTCATATGAGTGATAGAAAATCAAGACAATATATAAGAAGAGTAAAAAAGAAAAATCCCAATGCAGTAATTGTGGTAGTAGGATGTTATTCTCAAGTAGCCCCAGAAGAAATATTAGATATAGAAGAAGTAAATTTGGTTATGGGGACAAATGATAGAAGACATATAGTTGAAAAGGTAGAATCTGTTAGTTGTAATGATAAAATATCTACAGTAGATGATATAATGAAAGTAAAAGAGTTTGAAGAAATTGAAATAACTCAAACAAATGGAAGAACAAGAGCATTTATGAAAATACAAGATGGATGTGATAGATTCTGTACTTATTGCATAATACCATATGCTAGAGGAAGAGTTAGAAGTAGAGATTTAGATAATATAGTAGAGGAAGTTAGAGTATTAGCTAAAAAAGGATACAAAGAAGTTGTTCTTACAGGAATACATGTTGCTTCTTATGGTAAAGATATAAAAGATAAAGAAGTGAAGTTATTAGATGTTATAAAAGCTGTAAATGAGATTGAAGGAATAGAAAGAATAAGAACAAGTTCTGTTGAACCAATATTATTTACTGATGAATTTGTAAGTGAAATTTCTAAAATGGAAAAAGTTTGTCCTCATTTCCATCTTTCTCTTCAAAGTGGATGCGATTCTACATTAAAAAGAATGAATAGAAGATATACAACTAAAGAATACAAAGAAATAGTAGATAGATTAAGAGAAGCTATGCCAGGGGTTGCAATAACTACAGATGTTATAGTAGGTTTCCCAGGAGAAACAAATGAAGAATTTAAACAAACATATGAATTCTTAAAAGAAATAGAACTATCTCAGATGCATATATTCAAATATTCACCTAGAAAAGGTACTCCAGCAGCTACTATGGATAATCAAATAGACCCACAAATAAAACATATGAGAAGTGAGAAGTTAATATCTCTTTCAAAAGAAAATTTCGATAAATTTGCTCAAAAATTTATAGGTCAAGAATTAGATGTATTATTTGAAGAGAAAACAAAATCTGGTAATTATGAAGGTCTTACAGTTAATTATATGAGAGTTGAAGCATATAGTAATGAAGATATATCAGGACAGATTAGAAGAGTAAAAATAACAGGAATAAAAGAAGATTATGTTGAAGGTACATTAATATAATATAGGTTATATATTAATGTAGATAAATTTATTTATATAAGTATTAATAAGAGGATTTTAAATTTTTTTATAGAAATATTAATTTATAGAAATATTAGAATAATATTTATAAAATGGAGGTAAAAAATGGATTGTATATTTTGTAAAATAGCAAATGGTGAAATACCATCAACAAAAGTATATGAAGATGAAAAAGTTTTAGCTTTTAATGATCTTAATCCCTTAGCACCACATCATATACTAGTAATACCAAAATCTCATTATGAAAGTATAATAGATGTTCCAGAAAATGAAATGGAAATTATAGCTCATATTCATAATGTAATAAATAAAATAGCCAAAGAAAAAGGTTTTGATAAAACTGGATTTAGAATAATAAATAACTGTGGAGAAGATGGTGGACAGGAAGTTAAGCATATTCATTACCATGTATTAGCAGGTAAAAAACTTCCAAACTATGAAGCAGAATAACAAAAAAGACTAGACTTATGTCTAGTCTTTTTATATTGATTTAAATATATTATATAAATAAGTGTATAAGATAAATAACAAATAAATGTGCTGGATAATAAATATAGAAAAACCATTTTGAGATTTTTAATTCTGTATTAGTATGTAAATAAATAAAAGGCAACGCAAATAATGCAAATATTTCAAAACCTATAGCATGACCAAATAATTTTAATGCTAGAGGATCAGACATTGTAGTATTTAAAAATGCAGGTAAATAAGATAGAATGTATAAAATAGCTCCTAATGATGGTTTATTTCTGCATAAGTAGAAAATCAACATTAAAATAAGGCCAGTCATAGAATAATCAAAATTAACTATACTTAATAAAAGGAGTCCTGATATAAATAACCACCATTTTTTTTCTTTAAATCCCCAAGTAGCTAAAAGACTTATAACAAGTGTAAAAAATATATTGAAATTAAAAATATTTCCTACTATATCATTTGAATTAAAGGCAAGAATCCAAAATGGTTGTGAAATAAATGCAAAGGCTAAAAGTCTTAATAAGTATTTTTTTATATCATGAGTATATAGCATTCCTACAGTTAAACAATAACAGAAAAGAGGAAAAGCCAATCTTCCTACCCAACGAAAAATAGGATATTCTGGAAAAAAAGCACCTCCGAAATGATCAATAGTCATTGAAATAATAGCTATCAATTTTATAAAATTTGTATCAAGGTTTGTTTTCAATTTTTGTTCTTGCATATAAAGAATCTCCTTTTAAATTTTAGATAGATATAATTATAGCATACATAATTATGCAAAAAAATATATTAATTACTTTTATATAGAAAATAATTTATATTAACATAAAAAATCATAAAAAAATTGTACGATTAATAATAAAAATACTTGATAAAAATAAAGAATTAGTTTATACTAGATTAAGTGTTAGGTTTGTAATCCTTAACAGTTGTTACAGTCCCAGCATAATTGCGCTATCGGAGGGAGGGAAAAAGAATGTCAGAAGTTAGAGTAAGAGAAAATGAATCATTAGACAGTGCTTTAAGAAGATTTAAACGTCAGTGTGCAATGTCTGGCATAATGTCTGAAGTTAGAAAAAGAGAACACTACGATAAACCAAGTGTAAAACGTAAGAAAAAAGCTGAAGCAGCTAGAAGAAAAAACGCTAAAAGATAGTAGCAAATAAAAGCAAAGAGGTGAGGGGAAATGTCCCTTAAACAAAAATTACAAGAAGATCTAAAAACTTCAATGAAAAACAAAGATACATTGAGAAAATCAGTTATAACTTTAATAAGATCTTCAATAAAGCAAATAGAAGTTGATAAACGCATCGAATTGAATGATGAAGATATTATTGATATAATATCTAAACAGCTAAAACAGCGCAATGACAGTTTAGAACAATTTCTAGAGGCTGGAAGGGAAGATTTAGTTGAAGAGACTAGATCAGAAATACAAGTTTTAAAAGAGTACCTACCTCAACAATTGAGCGAACAAGAGCTAAATGAGATTGTAAAACAAACTATATCTGAAGTAGGAGCAACTTCTATGAAAGATATGGGAAAAATAATGTCAGTTATAAGACCTAAAACAAAAGGTAGAGCTGATGGAAAACTAATTAATAAATTAGTTAAGGAAAACTTACAATAAATATGTATATATGGCCTAGATATTAATATCTAGGCTTTTAATCTATAAAAAGAACCAATCTATAATAAGGTTGGTTCTTTTTTTTGTAAAAAAATTGATAATAATAAAAAATACTAAATTATATTGATGTATATAAATAATAATTATAAAAATATATGTGATTAGTTAATTAGATATTGATAAAAAATAATTGCGATTAAATAAAAAACATGCTTGTAAAATAATCATGATTATGTTATGATTATAACATAACAAGGCGGAGGTGCGAAATAATATGAATGAAGGTAAATTAAAGAAAAATATGCCTACATTAGTAATATTATCTATATCAGGTGCATTAATATATGCATTACCTTATTTTAGAAATTATTACTATGATACTTTTTTAGAGGCATTTAAGTTAACAAATACACAGATGGGGACGTTAGGAAGTGCTTATGGAGTTTGTTGTTTGATATCATATGTTTTTGGTGGATACTGTGCTGATAGATGGAAAACAAAAAATCTTTTAATGATTTCATTAATTACAACAGGAATATTGGGATTCTCTTTATTAACATACCCTCCATATCCAGTATTATTAGGAATACATGCAGCGTGGGGTATTACTTCAATTCTTACTTTCTGGAGTGCTTTAGTAAAAGCTGTTAGATCATTAGCAAGTGAAAATGAACAAGGAAAAGCATTTGGTTTCTTTGAAGGTGGAAGAGGTATAACTAATATAGTTCAATCAATATTTGTTTTAGCAATATTTGCATTTTTCTCAAAAAGAATGAGTGAAAAAATGGCATTATCAGCAGTTATAATAGTTTATTCAGTAATATGTTTAATACTTGCAGTTGCAATAATGTTATTATATAAAGAAGTAGAAGAAGAAAATAAAGAAGAAGGTAAAACTTCATTTGATTGGAATGCACTTAAAAAGATATTAAAAATGAAAACAACATGGGTTGCAGCATTAATAATATTCCCTTCTTATGCAATGATAGTAAGTTATTATTATATAACACCATATGCATCATTAGCATTTGGAACAACAGCTGTAATATCAGCGGCAATTGGTTATTTATCACAGTATTGTAGACCTATAGGTTGTATGGGTGCTGGAGTTATAGGTGATAAAATAGGTGTATCAAATATGGTTATAATTTCTTATATATTAATGATTTTAGGTATAGGAGCATTAATATTAGTACCTGGAAAACCTTCAATGATATTTATGTTATTAATATCAATAGCATTAATATATACAACAATGTATGCATTACAAGCATTACACTTTGCTATTTTATCAGAAGCAGATTATCCAGTAGAGGTAACAGGTGCTGTAACAATGCCTCTTATGATGTTAGGATACAGTCCTGAAATTATAATGCCAATAATAGCAGGTAAGTGTATAGATAAATTCCAAGGTATATTAGGTTATAAAGTATTCTTTGGTATTTTACTAGGATTAGCAATAGCAGGGGTTGTATTTGTCCTTATATGGAAGAAAATCACTAAAGAATATAGAATGAGTATAAAAGTAAAAGAAGAAAAAACAACATTAGAAGCATAATAGATAATAAAATCCTTATGTCAATCAATAATATGTTATATTATTTATACAAATTAATTGAAATGAGGAGGGATTAATATGGAAATATCGAATATAAAAGAAAGAAATAAAGAAATACAGAGAAGAAGAAAAATGATGTATTTCATTGAAGCTACTCAAGAAATAATGGAAAATGAAGGTGTTGATAAAGTAACCATAAGAAAGGTAGCTGATTTAGCTGGTTATAATAGTGCAACAATATATAATTATTTTAAGAGTTTAGATCATATGATTGCTTTTGCATCAATACAATATTTAGAAGAATATAATAAAGAATTTATTGAAGGTATAAAAAGTGAAACTAATGAACTTAAAAAATTTATACTAGAATGGAAAATATTTTTAAAAAATGCATTTAATCATCCTAAAGCATTTGAATATGTATTTTTTAGTGGAGATGAAAGCATAGAAGATATGATGAAAGAATATTACGAAATTTTTCCAGTTGAAAGTGAGTTAGAAGAAAATTATAGAATTTTGAAACTAGGAAGTTTGGAAAATAGAAATAAAACATGCCTTCAAGAAATTTCTAAAGTTGGATATATAAATGATGAAGACATAAATATAATAAATGAAATAACTATTTGTGTAGCTCATGAATATATAACAATAGCAGCAAGAAAAAATGAAAAATTTGATTCTCAAAAATATATAGAAAAATTTATTTCATGTATAAATTATCTTATGAATAAAGCATAGTAAATAAATTTGAAAAGAGGTGTTCAAATGGCGAAAAAAATTAAATTGTTTGACCTTATTCTAATGAGTATATCAACTTTATATGGAATAAGATGGATAGCAAAATCAACAGCGTCATCTTTTGGATTAGGATTAGCAGCAATACCTTCGTGGTTAGTGTTTGCAATACTATTTTTTATACCACAAGCACTTATATGTGCAGAATTAGCAAATAGATTCTCGGATAAAAGTGATGGTGGATTATATGTATGGGTTAAGGAAGCACTTGGGGAAAAATACGGATTTATGGCAGCTTGGCTAAATTGGACATCAAAGATTTTCTGGTATGCATCGTTTATGACATTCTTTGTTATAAATATAAGTTATTTTATAGGCAAACCAGAAATGGCAAATAATAAGATTATAGTGATGGTATTATCAGTAGTTATATTCTGGTTACTATCAATGATGAGTATGAAGGGTATGGGAGGATCTAAGATATTTACAAGTTTTGGAGCGTTTGGATCATTTATACCATCAGTAATATTAATAACATTTGCATTTATAGCAATAGTTATATTAAAAAAACAACCTTCAGCATCTGTTTATAGTTTGGCTACGATGACTCCTAAATTGACTCCAGATTCACTAGTTGCAGTTTCTGGGATTATATTTGGATTCACAGGAGCTGAAGTAATAGCAAACTTTATAACAGAAATAGATAATCCTAAAAAGACATATCCAAAAGCTATACTAATATCAGCAATATTGGTTGCAGGTCTTTATATACTAGGATCTATAGCAATAACAATGATACTTCCTCCAGAAGAAATACAAGCATCTACAGGAATACTTGATTCTATTGGAAAAGTTTCAGCTATGTTAGGTATAGGAAATTGGATTGTTAGAATTATAGCTGGTGGAGTAGCATTTTCAATGTTAGGAGCAACTATAATATATATAGCATCTCCAATAAAAATGCTATTTGGATCTGTACCAAAAGGAATGTTCCCAGAAAAATTTACAAAAGTTAATTCTGTTGGGATTCCAGAAAAAGCAGTAATACTACAAACAGTAATTGTATCATTATTGTTAATAGCAACAGCAGTTATGCCTGGGGTTGATATTATATATAATATTCTAGTAACTATGACAGCACTTACGGCATTATTGCCATATGTATTACTTTTAATATCATATATAAAAATAAGAAAAGCAAGTAAAAATGATAATTATAATGGATATGAAATGTCAAAAAGTAATAAAGTTTGTATAGGAATAGGATATGAAACATTAGTTTTATGTGTCATGGGAATATTATTCTCATGTGCTCCTGTAATGGGAACATTTAGAGATAATATAATATATGAAATAGAAATGATAGGTGGCGGATTAATAGTAATAATATCTGGTTTAATAATTTGGAACAGATATATAAAAAAAATAAACAAATAGGGTAGCTGCCTAAATAATAAGGAGGAAATATAAAATGGGTGTTGAATGCAAAGAAAGAATAATATTAAATGAACAGCCTTATAAATTTAATGCTGTTGAAAATGAATGGATTACATTAAAAGATGGAACAAAACTATCTTCAAGAATATGGTTCCCAGAAACTGATGAACCATTACCAGCAATACTAGAATATATTCCTTATAGAAAAACAGATGGAACAAGAATGAGAGACGAACCAATGCATGGTTATTTTGCAGGCCATGGATATGTTGTAGTTCGTGTTGACATGAGAGGTACAGGAGAATCAGATGGTTTATTAAGAGATGAATATATAAAACAAGAACAAGATGATGCTCTTGAAGTTATAGATTGGATAAGTAAACAGCCTTGGTGTGATGGAAATGTAGGTATGATGGGGAAATCTTGGGGAGGATTCAACTCTTTACAAGTAGCTGCAAGACAACCAGAAGCATTAAGAGCAGTAATAACAGTAGGATTTACAGATGATAGATTCAACCAAGATATACATTATAAAGGTGGTTGTTTATTAAATGATAACTTCTGGTGGGGAGCAATAATGCTTGCATATCAGTCAAGACCATTAGATCCACATATAGTAGGCGATGCATGGAAAGATGCATGGATAAATAGATTAGATGAAATGCCATTATGGATGGCTAATTGGTTAGAACATCAAACAAGAGATGAATATTGGAAACATGGATCTGTTTGTGAAGATTATTCTGCTATAAAAGTTCCAGTAATGGCTATAGATGGATGGGCAGATTCATATACAAATACAGTTATGACTTTAATGAATGGACTAAGTGTTCCAAGAAAAGGAATCATAGGACCTTGGGCTCATGTTTATGCTCATGATGGTGTACCAGGACCAGCTATGGGATTCTTACAAGAAGCTACAAAATGGTGGGATAAATGGTTAAAGAAAATAGATAATGATGCATTAGATTGTCCACAGATACAAGCATGGTTAGAAGATAGCATGTTACCAGAAGCAGTTCATCCAGTAAGTGAAGGTAGATGGGTTGGTCTAGAATCATGGCCAAGTAAAGATGTAAATGATAAAGTAATGTCATTTACTCATGGTAAATTAATGGAAGAAGAAAATAATAATAAAGAAGAAGTTGTTTTACAGACTCCACAAAATCATGGTCTATTAGCAGGAGAATGGATGGGTGCTGGAGTACTTGGAGAAAGTCCATCAGACCAAAGAGTTGATGATGGTATGGCTATGGTATTTGAAACAGATGTATTAACAGAAGAAATAGAAATATTAGGATATCCAAGATTTGAAGTTGAATTAACAAGTGATAAACCAAAAGCAATGTTATTTGCTCAGTTATCAGATGTAGCACCAAATGGAGCAGTTACTAGAGTTTCTTATGGAGTAATGAATTTAACTCATTTAGAAGGCCATGACAAAGTTGTTGAATTAGTTCCAGGACAGAAAACAAAAGCATTTGTAAACTTAGATTGCTGTGGACATAATTTCCCAGTAGGACATAGAATAAGAGTATCACTTGCAACTACATTCTGGCCTATGTTCTGGCCTATGCCTGAAGATGCTGCACTTACTCTATCATTAGATACAGCTAAATTTAAATTACCAGTATTTACAGGAAAAGATTGTGAAGGTCCTAATATGCAGCCAGAATCTGCACCATTAACACCAGCTACTTTCTTAACAGAAGGAAGAGTTGATAGATCAGTATCATATGATATACTAACAGACACTTGGACTTGTATAACAGATGGTGTTGGAGGAGTATTCGGAGAAGGTATATACAGATTTGATGATGTTGATGTTACAGTTGAACATAACTTAAAAAGAGAACTTAATTTATCTAACAAAGATCCACTAACAGCTGAATACACTATAACTCAGAATATGAGATTAGGAAGAGAAGGTTGGTGGACAAATGCTGATATAGTTGTTACACAGACAGCAGATAAAGAATACTTCTATCTAAAAGGAAGAATGGATGTAACATTAAATGAAGAGAAAGCATTTGATAAAGTTTGGGATCAAAAAATAAAACGTTTCGGATTATAATATAAAAATAAAAAAAATCGCCTATTTATAGGCGATTTTTTTATATTTATAAATAATTTATTTTTATCGAAAATGACACTCAGTTATTTTTATAATAACATAAAAAAAATATAAAGAAAAGTCTGTAAATTCAAAAAGAAAAGCGTTATCATTAATACAAGCTAAAGAAATACATATCATATCAAGCAATAAAATATGTATTGGCGAAGGGAGAGGTTTTTATGAAAGTTATAGTAACTGGAAAACATGTTAAATTAACAGATGGTATAAAAGGATATACTGAAGACAAACTAAGAAAATTAGAAAAATATCTTGATCCAGATACAGAAGTGAAAGTAACTGTTAGTGCTACAAAAAACAGACAAAAAGTGGAAGTTATGATACCGAATGTAAATGGTCATACAATAAGAGTTGAAGAAGAACAAGATAATTTATATCCAGCGATTGATTTAGTTTGTGACAAATTAAGTAGACAAATTATTAAATATAAAGATAAATTTAAAAATAGAGTACCAGGAAACTTCTCTATAAGATATGAAGGCATAGAAGAATTAGCAGAAGAACTAGATTATGAACCAGAAGAACCAGAAATAATAATAGAAAGAAGAAAAAAATTCAGTTTAAAACCTATGAGTGTAGACGAAGCTATACTACAGATGGATTTAATAGGACATGATTTCTATATGTTCAAGAATCAAGATAACTTTGAAATTTGTCTAGTTTACAAAAGAAAAGATGGAGGATATGGACTTATAGAACAAGAAATATAAAGTTAATTAAAGGGCTATCAAATTGATAGTCCTTTTTGTTTGAATAATATTAAAAAGGGTATATAAAAAATATAAGATAAAAAATAGGAGGAAGCAAAGATGGATAGTAGAGTTTTACAAAAATTATCATATGGACTTTATACAGTAGGAACTTTAAAATATGGAAGAAAAGTTGGCTGTGTAGTAAATACAGTATTTCAAGTAACAGCAGAACCAGAAATGATATGTGTTTGTTTAAATAAAAATAATTTTACACATGATTGTATAAGAGAAGAAGGAAAATTTAGCATATCGATACTATCTGAAGATACTAATCCAGAAGTTATTAGATCATTTGGTTTCCGTTCATCTGAAGAAATGGATAAATATGAAGGTTTTAAATATGAATATGTAGATAAATTACCAGTAATAGTTGAAAATATAAGTGGTTATTTAATTTGTGAAGTTGTATCATTTACAGATATAGGTACACATTCTTTAATAGTAGCAAAAGTTGTAGATGCAGATTTTGTAGGAGAACATAAACCTATGACTTATGATTACTATCATAAAGTTATAAAAGGAAAAGCTCCAAAGAATGCACCAACTTATGTAAAACCGGAAATAGATAATAATTATAAAGAAGAAAAAAAAGATAAAAAAGAAGAAAAAGTAAGTTATCGTTGTGATGTATGTGGCTATGTATATGAAGGAGATATAACAAAAGAATCAGATGATTATGTATGTCCGATATGCGGAGTAGATAAATCACACTTTGAAAAAATAGAAGATAATATTGAAAGTAAAAAAGAAATAAGTGAAGAAAAAAAAGATGATAAAGTAAGTTACTATTGTGATGTATGTGGCTATGTATATGAAGGAGATATAACAAAAGAATCAGATGATTATGTATGTCCAATATGCGGAGTAGATAAATCACATTTTGTAAAAGAGTAAGTATAAAAAAGTTTTAATGAATTTATAAAATACAGATTAAGTTTATTTATAGTTAAATAAATTTTAATCTGTATTTTTATTTTTAAATAAAAATTTAAAGCAATTAAAATAATTATGAAATAATTAATAAAAATGGTATAATATAGAATGTAGAATTATAAATAATTAATTAAAATTAAAAATGATAGATATTTTGGCTAGGAGGAAATAGTGAATTGATAGTACAAAAGAAATTTCTTATATCAGAACCAAATTTTGAAAGAGAATTATTTGGAAATTTTGATGAAAATATTAAGCTTATAGAAAAAGCACTTAATATAGATACAACTCTTAGAGAAGGCAATTTAATAATAATAGGTGAAGAAAAAAATGTAGAAGCTGCAAATAGTTTATTAAATGAATTACACACTACAGTATCAAAAGGAAAATCATTAGATAAACAATCAATACTATATTCTATATCTTTACTTAATGATGGTGATGAAAATAGAATACAAGAACTAGAAGGAACAATAGTTCTTACTAAAAAAGGAACTCCAGTACAACCTAAAACATTAGGCCAAAAAGAGTATGTAAAATTAATAGAAAATAATGATATTACATTTGGGGTAGGTCCAGCAGGTACAGGAAAAACGTATTTAGCAGTTGCTATGGCAGTACAAGCATTTAAAAGAGATGAAGTAAATAGGATAGTATTAACTAGACCTGCAGTTGAAGCTGGTGAGAGTTTAGGTTATTTACCTGGAGATTTACAAGAAAAAATAGATCCATATTTAAGACCACTCTATGATGCTTTGTTTGATATGCTAGGTGGAGATAAAGTTAATAAATATATAGAAAGAGGTATTATAGAAGTTGCTCCTCTTGCATTTATGAGGGGAAGAACATTAGATAATGCATTTATAATTTTAGATGAAGCACAAAATACTACATCAGAACAAATGAAGATGTTTTTGACTAGATTAGGTTTTGGTTCTAAAGCAGTTGTTACAGGAGATATAACTCAAACAGATTTACCATCTAATAAAAAAAGTGGATTAGTACAAGCTACATATATATTAAAAGATGTAAAAGGAATAGGAATTAAAGAATTAACTGATAGAGATGTAGTTAGACATGAGTTAGTACAAAGAATAATAAAAGCATATGATAAATATGATAGAAAAGAAGCTTATAAAAAAGAAAAAATAGAAGAAAAAAAGAGAAAAAACAAATAAAAAGTAGGAGATATTATGAGATATATATTTGATGATAGACAAGAAAAAATAGACCTTAGTGATGAAATTTATGAAAAAATAGAAGATATAGTAGAAGAAGTATTAGATTATGAAGGATATAGTGATGATTATGATATAAGTATATCTTTTGTAGATAATAAAGAAATTCATGAACTTAACAAACAATTTAGAGGAGTTGATAGAGCAACAGATGTATTATCATTCCCTATGCTATCAGATGAATTTGAAGATGTAGAATATGAAGAACAATCTTTAGGTGATATAGTTATATCTCTTGAAAGAGCATTAGAACAAAGTGTAGAATATGGACATAGCTTTGAAAGAGAAGTATGTTTTTTAGTATGTCATAGTATGTTCCATCTTTTAGGATATGACCATGATACAGAAGAAAATACTAAAGAAATGAGAGAAAAAGAAGAAGCAGTACTTACTAAATTAAATATAACTAGAAATTAGTTTTTAGTAAAAGGAGTATATTGCTATGGAAGAAAATGGTAAGAAAAAAAAGAAAAGAAAGCAAAATATAATAAAATCTTTTAACGCTGCAATAGAAGGGATAATATATACTTTTAAATCAGAAAGAAATATGAAAATCCATTATTTAATAGCAGTTATGGTTTTAGTTATTAGTTTGTTTTTTAAATTATCAAAGTTAGAATTTATAATGCTTTTAATAGCTATAACACTTGTAATTGTTGCAGAAATGTTTAATACTGCAGTAGAAAAAACTGTCGATTTAGTTACGTCAGAGTATCACGAATTGGCAAAAATTGCTAAAGATGTAGCAGCAGGAGCAGTTTTAGTAGTTTCGCTAAATGCAGTTGCTGTAGGATATATTATTTTTTATGATAAACTAACAGAACTTTCAGGGTATCTTATATATTCAATAAGAGAATCTGAAATGCACATAACACTTATATGCATTTTGTTGGTATTGCTTTCTGTTGTTGTAGCAAAAGCAATAACAAATACAGGAACTCCATTAAAAGGAGGAATGCCAAGTGGACATGCAGCATTATCTTTTGCAATAGCAACAGCAATAACTCTTATGACAGAAAGAGTGGAGGCGTCAACACTTGCATATTTAATGGCAGTTTTAGTTGCACAAAGTAGAATAGAAGGGAAAATACATACGTTTTGGGAGACGGTAGCAGGAGGTGTATTAGGTACATTAATAGCTATATTAGTATTCCAATTAGGTATTTTTTATTAATAAAAGATAGGAGAAAATTATATGTTTAAATCAGGATTTGTCAGTATAGTAGGTAGACCAAATGTAGGAAAATCTACTTTAATGAATAATGTTGTAGGCGAAAAAATAGCTATAATGAGTAATAAGCCTCAAACAACTAGAAATACAATTCAAGCAGTATATACAGATGAAGAATCTCAAGTAGTATTTTTAGATACACCAGGAATACATAAACCTAAAAATAAACTTGGAGAAATAATGGTAAAGGCAGCTACAGATGCATTTAGCAATGTAGATTTAATATTATTTGTTGTAGATGATTCAAGAAAAATAGGACCTGGAGATAGAAGAATAATAGAAGATTTAAGGGGATCAAAAACTCCAATAGTTTTAGTGATAAACAAAATAGATCAAATAGCAGATAAAGATGAATTATTTGATTTAATAAAAATGTATGATGATGAAAAAATATTTAAAGAAATCGTACCAATATCAGCATTAAAAGGCAAAAATGTAAATACTCTTATAGATGTTATAAAAGGAGATTTAGAAGAAGGACCTAAATATTTCCCTGATTATATGGTAACAGATCAACCAGAAAGAGTGCTTATAGCAGAACTTATAAGAGAAAAAGTGCTTCATTATGTTGATGATGAAGTGCCACATGGAGTAGCAGTTGAAATTGAAAGAATGAAAAAAAGACAAAATAAAGATATAATAGATATATCTGCAGTTATATACTGTGAAAGAGATTCTCATAAAGGTATAATAATTGGAAAAGGTGGAAGAAAACTAAAAGGAATAGGTAAATCTGCAAGACAAGATATAGAATTACTTTTAGGTTCTCAAATAAATCTTCAGTTATGGGTAAAAGTAAAAGAAAACTGGAGAAATTTACAAAATTATATAAATAATTTTGGGCTCAATGATAATAATTAATTGTATTTAAAATACAAAATATAATAAAAAGGTGGATAAAATGGACAGGATGCAAGAAACATCACAAGATTTGGTGGACGAGGTCAAATCGTTAATTGAAAATCATAGATATTTTGAACTTAGAGAATTACTTGAAGAATATCATATAATAGATATATATGATGTTATGGAAAATTTGGAAGATGAAGAAATGCAAGTAAAATTATTTGAGATTCTTCCAAGTGATATGGCAGCTTCTATATTAGAAGAAAGTGGAGTAGCATTTTTTAGTAAAATGCTTTCTAAATTAGAAATAGAACATGCAAAAAACATATTAGAATGTATGTCTTTAGGTGATATGGCAGATATTTTAAATGAACTTGAAGAAGATGAAAGATTAAAAATTATAGATTATCTAAATCCAGAGGATGCTGAAGGAGTAAAAGAACTTTTATTCTATGAAGACGATACAGCTGGTGGAACAATGACAAAAGGTTATATATCTATAAATAAAGATATGACTGCACTTCAAGCAATTGAAAAAATGAGAGAAGAAGCAGAGGATGCTGAGACTATTTATTATATATATGTAGTAGATGATGAAGAAAAATTAGTTGGAGTTTTATCACTTCGAGAACTTATAGTAGCTAGAGATGATGCTATAGTTGAAGATTTAATGATTGAAAATTTAATATCAGTTTATGATTATGAAGATAGAGAAGAAGCTGTAAGGTTAGTATCTAAATACAATTTGGTTGCAATTCCAGTTGTCGACAAAGAGGGAAAACTTAGAGGAATAATAAAAGTTGACGATATAATAGATGTTATGGAAGAAGAAGCTAATGAAGATATGTATAAGTTAGCGGGAAGTTCTGAACATGAAAGAGATGCAGCTGAAGATGAAAATTCAACTTTATCACAACAAATTTTTTCTTCAATAAGAGGGAGATTACCTTGGCTTTTACTGACATTATTGGGTGGTCTTATAGCGGCTTCTTTAATGTCCAATTTTGATAGTTTAATAGATACAAGATTTGTGCAACTTTTATTCTTTGTACCATTAGTTATAGGAATGGGTGGTAATGTAGGTTGCCAAACATCTTCAGTTACAATAATAACTCTATCCAATAGGGATATGACAGTTAAAGATATTGCTAAAGAATGGATAGTTGGTATAATTACAGGATTAGTAAGTAGTATTATTGCAGCAATAGCAATATATTTAGTAGGAAAGAACTTTAATATGGCTTTAGTCATATCAATATCGCTATTTGTAAATATGGTTATTGGGGCTATAATAGGAGTTTTAGCACCAGTGATGTTTACAAAAATGGACTTAGATCCAACTACTATATCAGCTCCTGTTATATCAACTCTTTTGGATATAATAGGAATAGGAGCATATTACTTAACATCAGTTACAATACTTTCTCAAATAATGGGATAATATATTAAAGATAATAGCAATATAAATATATAAATATTAACAAAAATATAGTATAATTAAAATAATAAATATATTTTTTAACTAATAATAAGATAATTCTTATTTTGAAATTAAAATTTTAGATATTAAAAATTTTAGACTAGACTTTTATTATGGAGGGATTGATAGATTTGGTTATATTAAATACACAAGGTATAGTCCTTAGAACTTCTAGATATTCAGAAAATGATGTAATATTGACATTATTTACAAGAAATCTTGGAAAAGTATCAGCAATAGCCAAAGGTGCTAAAAGAAATAAATCAGCACTACTTCCTTCATCACAACTTTTTGCATATAGTAATTTTACATTAAAAAAGCAGAGAGGAATGTATAGAGTATCTCAAAGTGAAATTATAAAAAGTTTTTATGATATTTCATATGATATAGATGCATTTTCTTATGCTTCATATATATCTAGATTAGTAGAAAATTCTCTTTTAGAAAATCAAACAAATCATAAACTATTTTCTTTATTAGTGAAAACTATGTATCTTTTGACTCAAAAAGATGTGGATAAAGAATTTATAACAGCTGCTTTTGAACTTAAATTTTCAGATTGTATGGGATTTAGGCCAATAACAGATAAGTGTTGTGTTTGTGGAGATATATCAGATCAAAGAGCAATATTTAATATAGAAGAAGGTGGTATGCTTTGTAAAAATTGTGCAGATAAATTCATAGGAAATATTAGATTAGATATAACAACTAGAAGACTTATGACTTATATATTATCAAATGAAATTGAAGATGTAAGTAGGGCGAAAGTCAATAAAATACTGACTAAAGAGTTATCTAAACTTATGAAAAATTATCTTACAGCATATATAAGCAATTTAAATATGAAATCTTTGAATATATTAAATGATTTACATAAATTTTAAAAAGGAGCTGATAGATATGAGCAATATAACAATTGAAATGGTAGATAAAGTGATGGAAAGAGTTCCATCAGCTAGTTATAAAGAAATTAAAGAAGCACTTATTCATTCAGAAGGAGATATACTTGATGCTATAATCTATCTAGAAGAAACTTCTGGAGCAATTAAAGCAAAGAAAAAAGTAGAAGACTTTTTTGAAAAGAGTAAAATTGATGTCGAAGAAGCAAAAAAGAGTACAGAAGAAAAAATAGGAAAAGATATAGATGAATTAAAAATACAATTAAAAGAGTTACTTGATAAGAGTAATAAAGTAAGAGTAATTGTAGAAAAAGATGGAAAAATTATGATGAATATACCATTTACTATAGGGGTTTTAGGAGCAGCCATAATGCCTCTTATGACAGTTCTTGGTATGTCTGCCGCTGTTTTATCAAAATATAGAATTAAGATACAAAATGAATCAGATGGAGAATCAGTTGATTTGGGCCAATTAAATGAAGAAAAGGCAATTGTATTAAAAGATATGTTTTTAAATACGGCGAAAGATTTAAAAGATGTAGTGTCTAAAAAGAAAGATAATAAAGATGATAAAGATATAACAGATGATTTAATAAATGAATGTGAAAAAGACGAAAATGCTGAATAGCAGATTAATAAAAATTAATTTTACTGATTTAAAGTTATTTAATATTAATTAATAAAAATTAATTGATATTTAAAGATATAAAGTATTGCAAAGTAGCCTTTCGTGTATGCGGAAGGCTATATATATTTAGGAGGGATTTTTATGAATTTTCAGGAGATGATTCTTGCTTTACAGAAATATTGGTCTAAGCAAGGATGTATCATTACACAACCTTATGATGTTGAAAAAGGTGCAGGAACAATGAATCCAAATACTTTTTTAAGATCACTTGGTCCAGAACCATGGAAAGTGTGTTATGTTGAACCATCAAGAAGACCAGCAGATGGTAGATATGGAGAAAATCCAAACAGATTATATCAACATCACCAATTCCAAGTTATATTAAAACCATCACCAGATGATATACAGGACTTATATTTAGATAGTTTAAAAGAAATAGGTATAAACCCATTAGAACATGATATAAGATTTGTAGAAGATAACTGGGAAGGTGCAACAGTAGGTGCATGGGGCCTAGGTTGGGAAGTTTGGCTTGATGGAATGGAAATCACTCAGTTTACTTACTTCCAGCAAGTAGGAAATCAAGAATGTGAGTTAGAAACAGGAGAAATAACTTATGGACTTGAGAGAATAGCTATGTACATACAGGATGTAGATAGTGTATATGATTTAAAATGGAATGATGAATTAACTTATGGAGATGTATTCCAAAAACAAGAATACGAAAACTCAGTATACTCATTTGATGAATGTAATGCAGAGTTATTATTCCATTTATTTGATGAATATGAAAAAGAAGCATTAAAATTAATGGATAAAGGACTTGTTATACCTTCTTATGATTATGTTTTAAAATGTTCTCATACATTCAATACTCTTGATGCTAGAGGAGCAATTGGTGTAAGTCAAAGAGCTGCATTTATAGGTAGAGTAAGAAATATGGCAAAAGTAATAGCTGAAACATATATAAAACAGAGAGAAGAAATGGGATTCCCTCTATTAAAGAAGGATGGTGACAAATAATGAATAACTACCTTTTATTTGAAGTAGGCGTTGAAGAAATGCCATCAAGATTTGTTGCAAGTACTTTAAAACAGATAAAAGAAAGTACTGAAAAAATGCTTGAAGAAAAAAGAGTAAAATTTGATGAAATAAAAACATATGCAACACCTAGAAGATTAACTTTTATTATAGAAGGATTATCTAATAAACAAGAAGATTTAGAAGAAGAAGTAAAAGGACCTTCTAAAAAAATATCATTAGACGCTGATGGAAACTTTACAAAACCTGCACAAGGTTTTATGAGAAGTAAAGGATTAAATCCTGAAGACATATATTTTAAACAAGTAGGGAAAGATGAATATCTATTTGCTACAATAAAAGAAAGTGGAGCTGAAACATCAGAGGTATTAAAAGAAATACTTCCACTTGCTGTAAAATCAGTTGTATTTCCAAAAGCAATGCACTGGGCAGGAAAAGATATAAGATTTGTTAGACCTATAAGATGGTTAGTAGCACTTCTTAATGATGAAGTATTACCAGTAGATTTAGAAGGAATAATAGCATCTAATGTAACAAAAGGGCATAGATTCTTAGGTTCTAAAGAAATAATAGTAAATTCAGTAGAAGATTACAAAGATAAATTAAAAGAAAACTTTGTAATACTTGATCAAGAAGAAAGAAAAGCTATAATAGTTGAACAAGCTAACAAGGTAGCAGAGTCATTAGGTGGAAAAGTCGTAATGGATGAAGATTTACTTGATGAAGTAACTTGTATAGTTGAATATCCAACTGCATTTTATGGAGAATTTGATAAAGAATATTTAAAACTTCCAAAGAGAGTAGTAATAACACCTATGCAAGATCATCAAAGATATTTCCCAGTAGAAGATAAAAATGGTGATTTATTACCGTATTTTATAGCTGTTAGAAATGGTGATAGCTATGGAATTGAAAATGTAAAAGCAGGTAATGAAAAAGTTCTTGAAGCAAGACTTGCAGATGCATTATTCTTCTATAAAGAAGATACAAAAAGAAATTTAGCGTTCTTTAAAGATAGACTAAAAACAGTTGTATTCCAAGAAAAACTTGGAACAATATATGATAAATCTGAAAGAATAACAAAACTTTCAGCAAAAATAGTAGATGCATTAGGATGCACAGATAAAAAATCTAATGTAGTAAGAGCAGCAGAACTTTGTAAAGCAGACCTTGTTACAAATATGGTATTTGAATTTGATGAACTTCAGGGATATATGGGAATGGAATATTCTAAATTAGAAGGTGAAAATCCTGAAGTTTCTTTAGCGATATACGAACACTATATGCCAATAGCAGCTGGTGCAGAATTACCTACATCTTTAGAAGGTTCTATAGTATCAATAGCTGATAAACTTGATTCAATAGCTGGTTTCTTTGCAATAGGTATACAGCCAACAGGTTCTCAAGACCCATTTGCATTAAGAAGACAAGCACTAGGAATACTAAATATATTAATGTCTAATAAATTAACTATAGATATAAAAGAAATATCTGAAGCAGCTCTTGATAATTATTCTGATTTAGAATTTAATAAAGAAGAAGTTGTTGGACAGATGATGGACTTCTGTGCAGAAAGAATTAAAAATATGTTTAGAGATATGGGTATAAGATATGATGTTGTTGAAGCTATATTAAACGCAGATATAAATGATATATCAGACATGCATCAAAGAGCATTAGAACTTAATGAATGGATAAATAAAGATGAATTAGTTGAAATGCTTACAGCATTTAATAGAGTTTCTACTTTAGCTGAAAAAGCTGAAGGTATAACTGTAGAAGAATCTTTATTAGTTGAATCTCCAGAAAAAGAATTATATGAATCATTTAAATCAGTTAAAGAAGAAGTAAAAGACTATCTAGAAGCTAAAGAATATGGAAAAGCACTAGATTCATTTGCTACTTTAAAACCAGCAGTAGATAATATGTTTGATAATGTTATGGTAATGGATAAAGATGATAATATAAGAAATAACAGATTAAATATGCTAAAAAATATATCAGATACAATGCTTTCTATATGTGACTTAAATAAGATAGAATATAAATAGAGTATTATATAATAAAAAAAAGACTGACACAATTTATGTCAGTCTTTTTTTATCTTTAAATTAAGTTTTTATGAGGGAAAATAATAAAAAAATTAAATTTAAATAATAAATACTTATTTTTATTAATAAAAATAAAAAATCAAACTTTTTGCAATTTTCTATTTAATATAACATAAATATAAGTTATAATTAAATAAAGGGAAGTCAGTGTGATGTAAATAAAAATTAAAACCTATTAATATGACATAAATATGTTATTATTGCTAAATAATATGTAATATTTCTAATAAAAATGTAAATTTTCTATTTACAGAACACTATATTAAGTTATATAATATACAATATAAGAGTGCTAAAGAAAAAGTATAGCACAATGAGGGAAGGTGATTAAAATTCAACTTAATGATAGGCAGTTAAAGATAATAGATATAGTAAAAGAGCATGAACCTATAACAAGTGAAAGAATTGCCGCAAGTTTAAATGTCACACGTGCTACACTTAGATCAGATCTTGCCATATTAACTATGACAGGAATACTTGATGCAAGACCAAAAGTAGGATATTTTTATTCAGGAGTAAATGAAGTAAATCTTATAGGGAATAATATTAAAGAAAGAAAAGTTGAAAGTGTTATGAGTATCCCAGTACTTGTAAAAAAAGATACAAGCATATACGATACAATTGTAAATATGTTTTTATCTGATGTAGGAAGTATAGTAATAATAGACAATGAAGACTATCTTTGTGGAGTTGTTTCAAGAAAAGATCTTTTAAAGGCAACAATAGGTGGAGCAGATATAAATAAAATGCCCATCGGTATGATAATGACAAGAATGCCTAACATAGTCACGCTAAATAAGGAAGATACAGTAACTACAGCTGCAAAAAAAATAATAGAACATGAAGTTGATTCAGTTCCTGTTATAGAAAGAGATAAAGAAGATCAATCAAAAATGAGAGTTGTAGGAAGAATATCTAAAACAAATATAACTAAATTATTTTTAGAAATGGTAGATAGTTAGGAGGAATGTCAGTGGATAAATTGATGATATATGCAATATCTGATTCAATAGGAGAAACCGCTAGAAATATGATAAAAGCAGCTATGTCTCAGTTTTATGGACGCGATCCATATGAAATAAAAAGATTTCCTTTTGTAACAGAAAAAGGAATGCTTTTAGATATATTACAAAGTGCAAAAAAGGATAATGCAATAGTTGTATACACATTAGTTGAAGACGATATGTGTGATTTTGTCAGAGAATTTTCTGAAAAAGAAAACATAAGTTCAATAGATCTTATGTCAGATATGCTTGGTAAGATAAGTAATAGACTTGATAAAAAACCAAAAAGAGAACCAGGTATAATAAGAAAACTAGATGAATCGTACTTTAAAAGAATAGATGCAATAGAATTTGCAGTTAAATATGATGATGGTAAAGATCCAAGAGGAGTATTAAAAGCAGATCTTGTTTTAGTAGGAATATCTAGAACATCTAAAACTCCACTTAGTATGTATCTTGCCAATAAACATATAAAAGTTGCTAATGTTCCATTAGTGCCAGAAGTTCCAATTCCAAAAGAATTATCAGAAGTAAGTTCTAAAAAAATAATAGGTCTTACTAATTCACCGGAAAAATTAAATGAAATAAGAACAGAAAGGCTAAAAGCATTAGGACTTTCAAGTAAAGCAAATTACGCAAATTATGAAAGAATATTAGATGAACTTGATTATTCAGAAAACGTATTCAAAAGATTAGGTTGCCCAGTAATAAATGTAGCAAACAAAGCTATAGAAGAAACTGCTGGAATAATCTTAGATATAATGAAAGAAAATGGATTAAATATATTTAAAGACGGTGAAATCTAATAAATATTATAAAGGTATAAAAGTTAAATAGTGATTAATAATCACTTTAAATAAATATAATAAGGTAAAAGTATAAGGTTATAAATTTAAATTTATAAAATGGGGGTTAAAAAATGGAAACTAAGTATGTTTATAGTTTTAGCGAAGGTAGTAAAGAAATGAAATCTTTACTAGGAGGTAAAGGAGCAAATTTAGCAGAAATGACTAAAATAGGACTACCTGTTCCTCAAGGATTTACAATCACAACAGATGCTTGTAATGACTATTATGATAATGAAAAAACTATAAGAGCAGAAATTGTATCAGAAATAGAAAAACATTTAGTAGAATTAGAAGAATTACAGGGTAAAAAATTAGGATGTACAAAAAATCCTTTATTAGTATCAGTTCGTTCAGGTGCAGTATTTTCAATGCCAGGTATGATGGATACTATATTAAACCTTGGTCTTAATGATGATAGTGTTCTAGGATTAGCAGATGCAACTCAAAATGAAAGATTTGCTTATGATAGTTATAGAAGATTCATTCAAATGTTCTCAGATGTTGCTATGGAAGTTCCAAAATATAAATTTGAAAACGTTCTTGATAGAGTTAAAGAAGAAAAAGGATATAAATTTGATACAGATTTAACTACTGAAGATTTAAAAGAAATAGTTGAAGAATTCAAAGCTATATACAAAAAAGAAGTAAAAAGTGACTTCCCACAAGATCCAAAAGAACAATTAATGTTAGCAATAGAAGCTGTTTTCAGATCTTGGAACAATCCAAGAGCCATAGTATATCGTAAATTAAATGATATATCAAATAAACTTGGTACAGCTGTAAACATACAGTCAATGGTATTCGGTAATATGGGTGAAACAAGTGGTACAGGTGTTGCATTTACAAGAAATCCAGCTACTGGAGAAAATAAACTATTTGGTGAATATTTAATAAATGCACAAGGTGAAGATGTTGTTGCAGGTATAAGAACTCCTCAAGATATATCTACACTAAAAGAAGTAATGCCAGAAATATATGACCAATTTGTAAAAGTAACTCAAATACTTGAAAATCATTATAAAGATATGCAGGATATAGAGTTTACTATAGAAAATCAGAAATTATTTATACTTCAAACTAGAAATGGTAAAAGAACAGCTAAAGCTGCTATAAATGTAGCTGTTGATTTAGTTGAAGCAGGAATAATAGATAAAAAAGAAGCTATAATGAGAATAGAACCTAACCAGTTAGATCAGTTATTACATCCAACATTTGAAGATAAAGCTTTAAAAGAAGCTAAAATAATAGCTAAAGGATTACCAGCTTCTCCTGGAGCAGCTTGTGGTAAAGTATATTTCAATGCTGATGATGTTGTTGAGGCAGTTAATAATGGAGAAAAAGCATTATTAGTAAGACAAGAAACTTCACCAGAAGATATAGAAGGTATGGTAAAAGCAGAAGGTATATTAACAGCTAGAGGTGGTATGACATCTCATGCAGCAGTTGTTGCTAGAGGTATGGGTAAATGCTGTGTAGCTGGTTGTGGAGAAATAAAAGTTGATGAAGCAGCTAAAGAAATAAGATCAGAAGAACTTACTATAAAAGAAGGAGAATATCTATCAATAGATGGTTCAACTGGTAAAGTATATTTAGGAGAAGTAAAACAATCTCCAGTAGAAGTTACAGGAAACTTTGAAAAATTAATGTCTTGGGTTGATGAAACAAAACAAATGATGGTAAGAACAAATGCTGATAATCCAAGAGATGCAAAAGCAGCAGTAGAATTCGGTGCTGAAGGTATAGGTCTATGCAGAACTGAGCATATGTTCTTTGAAGAAGATAGAATACCTGCAGTTAGAGAAATGATACTTTCTAGAGATGTAGAACAAAGAGAAAAAGCTCTAGCTAAAATACTTCCAATGCAGAGACAGGACTTCTTAGAAATATTTGAAGTTATGGAAGGAAAACCGGTAAATATAAGACTTCTTGACCCACCTCTACACGAATTCTTACCACAGGATGATGAAACAATAAAAGAACTTGCTGAAAGTATGGGTATAGCAGAATCAGAAATAAGAAAAAGAATAGTTGACCTTGAAGAATTTAACCCAATGCTAGGTCACAGAGGTTGTAGACTTGCTGTTACTTATCCAGAAATATGTGTAATGCAAGCAAGAGCAATAATAGAAGGTGCAATAGAAGCTAAAGAAAAAGGAATAGAAGTTCATCCAGAAATAATGGTTCCACTAGTAGGTGAAGTAAACGAATTAAAACTTATAAGAGGAATGATAGAAGAAACAGCAGCAAATGTTATGGAAGAAAAAGGTGTTAAAGTTGACTACACTGTAGGTACAATGATAGAAATACCAAGAGCTTGTTTAACAGCTGATGAAATAGCAGAAGTTGCAGACTTCTTCAGTTTTGGTACTAATGACCTTACTCAGATGGGATTTGGATATTCAAGAGATGATGCAGGTAAATTCTTAGGTGAATATGTAGATAAAGAAATATTAGAAAAAGATCCATTCCAAGTTTTAGACCAAAAAGGTATAGGAAAACTTGTTCAGATGGGTGCTAAACTAGGAAGAAGTGTTAAACCAGAATTAAAATTAGGAATATGTGGTGAACATGGTGGAGAACCATCATCAGTTGAATTCTGCTACAATACAGGACTTAACTATGTATCTTGCTCACCATATAGAGTGCCAATAGCAAGACTTGCAGCTGCACAGGCTTCTATAAAGAATCCTAGATACTAAAATTTCAATATAAATAATGAGGGACTGTTGCATAAATTGCAATAGTCCCTTTTAAAATTTGTTATAGAGATTTTATTATAGAGTTTTCATTCTTTCAAATATAATTCCATTTGGATTTTAAAGTAGTATGATTTACTTTTTCTGAAGTATTGGGAACTAAAATTAAACTCCTTGAAATTCAATACCAAGTAGTCAGAAGAAGAATTTTAAGGGTGTTTTTAAAAGGAGAAAAATTTATGGTAAATAAGATAGATAAAGAGCTTTTTAATGAAATTAATAAATACATAAAAGATAGATATATAGATCAAGAAATGTTATTTTTTAACGACGATAGTATATGTGCTTTACCACTAGAGGAGAAGTGCTTACAAGTTAAGGAAAATTCTGATATTCATAAATTTTTGAAAAAGAGAAGAAGAATATCGGAGAAAGATTTGGAGCAAAAATTAGAAAATTCTTTTTCTAAGGAACTTCTTTCTATTATAGAAAAAAGAAATCTTAAATCAGTGGATGTATATAGAAAAGCGAATATAGATAGAAAGCATTTTTCAAAAATAAAGAATAATCCAAATTATAAGCCTAGCAAAATAACTGCAATTGCATTTGCACTAGCATTTGAACTAGATATAGATGAAACAGATGATTTTATTGGTAAAGCTGGATATAAGTTGACTCATAGTAGTAGATTTGATATTATAATTGAGTATTGCATAGAAAATAAAATATATAATGTGATTGAAGTAAATGATATTTTATATGATTTTGGAGAAAATTTAATAGGGTGTTAGTTTAGGTAATAGGTTATTAGATTTGTAATAGATAACTTAATTTTTAATTGTCACCTATCGTGCGACCATTTATATTTTGGAATATTTTATACTTTAAATATAAAGAAGAATATAAATGGGAGATGGTAGTATGAAAAAATTTACAGAACTAGTATTCATAATCGATAAATCGGGTTCTATGAGTGGGCTAGAGAGTGATACAATAGGTGGATTTAATTCACTTATTAACAAACAGAAAAGAGAAGAAGGGGATGCATTTGTATCTGTTGTATTTTTCAATGACAAGAGTGATGTTTTATTAGATAGAGTGAATATAAAAGATGTTAAAGAACTTACAGAAGACGATTATGTTTGTATAAGTTGTACAGCTCTTTTGGATGCAGTTGGAGATTCTATAAAACATATAAAAAATATTCATAAATATGCAAGAAAAGAAGACATTCCAGAAAAGACAGTATTTGTAATTATAACAGATGGACTTGAAAATGCCAGTAAAAAATACAGATATTATGATGTAAAAAAATTGATTGAAAGAGTTAAAGAGGAAAGTAAATGGGAATTTCTTTTCTTAGGAGCAAATATAGATGCGATTGGGGAGGCTAAAAACCTTGGAATAGAAGAAGACTATGCGGTAGAATTCTGTTGTGATGAGAGAGGAATAGAATTAAATTATGAGTCAGTTTCCAATGCTGTTAAAATAATGAGATGCTGCGATAAAAAAATTGGAAGTGGATGGAAAAAAGATATAGAAGAAGATTTAAAAAAAAGAAAATAAAATATATAAAATAAATTTAAAAGACAACTGATGAAAAATATTAGTTGTTTTTTTATATGTTTGAAAAATAGATTAAAGGGTATTAAATATCTGCATAAAAAATGAAAAATTTACTCATAAGAGTTTCAAAATTTTTAAAAAAAATATATACAAACAAAAAGAATTAATGATATTATTATACTATATTTAAAGACAATGGAGGTTTTGACAATGATAAGAGTTGGAATAGTTGGGTATGGAAACCTTGGAAGAGGTGTAGAATCAGCCCTAAGTAAAACAAAAGATATGGAACTTGTTGGTATATTTTCAAGAAGAGATCCAAGTAGCATACATCCACATAGTGCGAATGTTCCTGTATATAAAATAGAAGATGCAATAAATATGAAAGATGATATAGATGTTATGGTATTATGCGGAGGAAGTGCAAAAGATTTACCAGAACAGACTAAAGAATTTGCTAAATATTTCAATGTAGTTGATAGTTTTGATACTCATGCAAGAATACCAGAACATTTTGAAAATGTTGATGAAGAATGTAAAAAATCAAATAAACTAGCAGTTATATCTACTGGATGGGATCCAGGAATGTTCTCATTAAATAGAGTTTATGCTAGTGCAATCTTACCAGAAGGAGAAGCTTATACATTTTGGGGAAAAGGTGTTAGCCAAGGACACAGTGATGCAGTAAGACGTGTTGAAGGTGTAAAAGATGCTAGACAGTATACAATACCAGTTCCAGAAGCATTAGATGCAGTTAGAAGTGGATCTAATCCAACATTAACTACTCGTGAAAAACATACAAGAGAAGTTTTTGTTGTAGCAGAAGAAGGTGCAGACTTAGATAGAATAAAAGAAGAAATAGTTACAATGCCTAACTATTTTGATGAATATGATACAACAGTTCATTTTATAGATGAAGAAACTCTTCAGAGAGACCATAGTGGAATACCTCATGGTGGTTTTGTAATATACAGTGGTGCAACTGGATGGGAAAATGAAAATAAACATGTTATAGAATATAGCTTACAACTTGATTCAAATCCAGAATTTACTTCAAGTGTGCTAGTTGCTTATGCTAGAGCAGCATACCGTATGAATCAAGAAGGTATGAAAGGTTGTAAAACTGTATTTGATGTAGCTCCAAGTTATTTACATCCATTATCAAATGAAGAGTTAAGAGCAAAAATGTTATAATTAAGGGATTTATAGTGTGTAGTCGATTTTTGATTACACACTTTTTTTGTGAAAAATTAA